>CANRBV010000005.1 GCA_947628965.1 uncultured Bacilli bacterium
TTTGAAATAAGTATGTAATATATAAAATAATGGAGTTTGATTTCTCAAGCTCCATTGTTTTTTTATGTCTTAAAATACGAAAAAATTATAAAAATGCCACCTAAATGCCACCTAAAATTGGTTTTTAAAATTTGGTTGTCTCACAAACCCTTATAAATAAAGGGTTTCAACAAAAATGGAGCGCTATTGCGCTCCTTCAGGGGGTTTTGGTTGATACATTCTCACATCAAAAATCGTAAGAATGTTGAAAGGTTAGCATGATATTGTATCATGCTATTAAAATAATATAATGAATTTCTTTCTTTGTCAAACAATTTTGTTAAAAGTGACAAAAAAAGTGTTAAAAACCCAATTATTTTATTCCTTTTTTCTTTTTTAATTCTTCGTAATAAATTGCTTCAGAAATTGTTACATAAGGAAGGGTGTAAATAAATCCTATACCTAAAGTAACAGTTGATAGCAGAATCCATCCCAAAAAACTTAGAATAAATATAAAATAATCTAATTTATAGCCATTCATCAATTCTTTACTTTGATTTAAATAATCCATTGGGTTATCTGCTTTACCCTCTTCATGTTTATCAGCATAAAGATAAAAAACCATTGTATAACTTATGGCAGCAATAATTCCTGGGATTATAAATAAAAAGCTCCAAAGAATAATGAATATCATCATTAAAATGCTAATGGCTGCAATTGGTAAAACATTTTTTACAAACCTAAAAATATCTTCATTACTATAAGATTCATTACGAATCATTTTTAAAACGTAAAGAATAAAACCTACAGTTAAAGTTGATGTAAAAAAAGAAACTACGATATTTAGTGCTGCATAAAGCATACTATCAGGCTTATTAAAAATTGTTAATACTAAAGAACACAAAAAAGAAATTAATAAAATGATGATATAACCCTTCCAAAAATCTTTAAAATTTTCTTTTAAAATGGTTTTTGCTTTTTTCTTAATTTCTACTCTATCCATCTTTTATCCTCCTTTAAAATAATTATATTTTAAAATCCAAATTTAATCAATATTCTTAACACAACTTAATAAAGTTTCATATTTTTTTTCTAAATTTCTATAATCGTTTAAAAAACATTTACTATCTTCCTTTGTTTGTAATAAAATTTTGAAATCTCTTCTTAAATCTGCCATTTTAAATACCATATCCCCACTTTGTCTTGTTCCAAATAAATCTCCTTCTTTTCGCATTAAGAAATCCTGTTCGCTAATATAAAAACCATCATTACTTTTTTCTAACACTTTTAATCGTTCAATATCATAATTGCTAATCAAAAAACAAGTTGATTCTAAATCATTTCGACCTACTCTTCCTCTTAATTGATGAAGTGTAGCAAGTCCAAACATTTCTGCATTAAATATTACCATTGTTGTTGCATTTTTTATATCTACTCCAACTTCAATAACGATTGTAGCAATTAAAATTTTTGTTTCTCCTGTTTTAAAACGTTTTATAATTTCTTCTTTCTCGCGAGCATTTATCTTTCCATGTAAAACTTCACTTTTAACTTTATAATTAAATGCTTTATCAAAACTCAATTTTAGATTATTAACATCATGTACATTTCGTTCTTCGTTTTCCATAATAGCAGGAGCAACTACATAAATTTGGTGCCCCAATTTTATTTCTTCCAAAATACTTTGCAAAACACTTTTTAGTTCACTTTCTTTTTTAACATAAGTTTTAATTTCTTTTCGTCCCATAGGTTTCGTTTTAATTAAAGAAGTATCCATATCTTGATAAATAGTTAAAGCATACGTTCTTGGAATAGGTGTAGCACTCATATAAATTGTATCTGGAAGCATTCCCTTATTTTGTAAATTTCCTCTTTGATTCACTCCAAAACGATGTTGTTCATCGGTAATAACAAGACCTAAATTTTTAAAAGTAACATCATCACTAATAAGTGCATGCGTCCCAATTAAAATGTCTATAGTCCCTTCTTTTAATTTTTCAAGTATTTCTTGGCGCTTGGTCTTCTTTAAATTACCTGTTAGTAAAGCAATATGAATTGGAAAATTTTCCACTAATTTACAAAGCGTTTCATAATGTTGATTAGCAAGTATTTCTGTAGGAGCCATCAAAGCACTTTGATATCCACTAAAGCTATTAGCAACCATAGCAATTATAGCAACGATTGTTTTTCCACTACCTACATCTCCTTCAATTAAACGATTCATTCTTTTAGAACTTTTTAAATCTGTCAAGCATTCGTTAACTGCTTTTACTTGATCGGTTGTTAATTCAAATGGAAGACTTGCTAAAAAGGCGTCTAATTTTTCTTGATCATATTCTTTTTTAATTCCAATAATATGTTCATTTTTGTTTTTCAAATAATTAATTTTTAACATAAAAACAAAAAATTCTTCGTAAATACTTCTTAGTTTAGCCAATTTTAAAGATTGAAAATCTTTAGGATTATGTAAAATGGCAATTGCATCAGCTTTACTTAAAAAATGATATTTCTTTTGATATTCTAAAGGAATATAATCCATGATATCCTCTTTTAAATGAATAGCATTTTCTATATACTTTATTATTTGATTTTTTTTTACCCCTTTTATCGTGTGATATACGGGTTCTATTTTTGGCTCCAATAACCAATATAATTTCAATTCACTGGCTACAAAAGTATTTTTTTGTTTATTGTATTTACCTATCAAACAAATATTTTTTCCAACATCTAAATTTTTATAAAGATAAGCACGATTAAAAATAACAACATTTATTAATAAATGATGGCTTAAAGCTTTAAAAGATAAACGATTGAAATTACGCCTTATATAAGAAATTTTTGGAGTTGTTTCAATCGTAACATTAATTGTAACGACATCCATTTCACTAGCATTTTCTAGATCTATAGGGTTATAAATATTATATCGGTAGGGATAATAAGTGAGTAAATCGTCAATTGTAAAGATATTTAATTTATTTAATACTTCTAAAGATTTTGCACCAATACCTTTTATTTCTTGTAGTTCCATAACTTCAACACCTATCTTTTGTTAACATTATACTAAAGAACAGAACAAATGTATAGTTAAGAATCTTATTTACAGCATTAAGGAGTGAAAATTTTTCGCAATCAGCCAATTTGGTATAATATAGAAAAGGTGGTCGATTAAATTGATGACAAGAAAAGAAAAAAGAGAGTTAATGAAAGATAAGTCGTTGGTATGTACTTTGATTATTGACAAATACTTACCACGGCTTTTTATTATGTTTGATCAGCTAACTGATTTAAGACAGCTTGGCAAAGTTACTTACAGTATGAAATCTATTTGTGTTACTCGTCTCTTTGCTTTGCTATGTGGTTTAACTTCTATGAACTCCATGACAAATAAATTAAATACGAACATCTCTATTACTAATTTATCTAAAATTATTAATGAAGAATTATCTGACTTACCTCATTATGATACAATTAATGATATTTTTGATGATTTAAAGATTGATGAATTAAGAAAGATTTAAAAATATATTGTTTATGCTTTGATTCGTTCTAAAATGTTTGATAAATTTCGTTACAATGGTAAATTTCAAATTCTTGTGGATGGCACTGGTTTAATCTCTTTTAATTATCAACATTGTGATCATTGTTTAGTTAAACAACATAAAGATGGCACTAAAACTTATGAGTTAATTTAGATATGGATTCTAAAGCCTTAATAGAAATATATAAATTATTTTATGACGAAAATCCTGATTTTAGTCTTTCAAATATAAATATTAGAGTGCAGACAATGATGTCTATTTTAGCACAGTTTGGAATAACTCTTGGAGCTGATTATTCATTTAGCCTGCTAGAAAAAAGTAAAATGCCCAATTCTTTATATATTGAACAACTTGTAAACAAATTATTTCCATTAGGAGAAATAACTGACATTGATGAGCCAATTAAACTTGCAGATGAACCAAAGAAAATTATAAAAATTGTTGGAGAATGTGTGAGAGAAGTAATTAATGATGGATATAATAAAGATGATGCTTTAATAACAATTAGTAAAGTTATTCATGCAGGAAGATATAATCTTTCTTCAAATTCAAATGTTAAAGAATTAAGCAATTTTACTAATCGTACACAAAATGAAGTTGAATCTAGTATAAGATTAGTTAACCGTATTGAAAAAAAATTAAACAATGATAAAAAAAAGAAGATTTTAAGCACTAATATTCAAAATCTTCTTTTTATATTGTACTATTTTCTTTAATAATTTGATATATCTTTATAATTTTCTTTTGTTATAAAAAAATCGGTTTCTTGATTTTTATCAAAAGACAAAAAATATAAATCTCCGTTATCACAATATATTATTCCTAACTTTTTATTGCCATCTATCAAATAATAATTATAAAATTCACTATTACTTATTACTTATATTATTTCTTAATATCTTCAATATCATCACCTTCTTATTGTTTTGACAATATGCAAGTGTGTTTTCTAAATTGGCATAAATTTAGTATCAAATTCTATTGTATAAAGAACAATCGTTTGATATAATTTTCATAGGGAATATCAGTTGTTGAGTGTCTACCAAATCTCTTATAGAGAGGAGGTTTGATAAAGATGAAAACTAAGACTTTTGTTATAAAAGTTCTAAAGCTCATTGCTATCATTTTATTTCTCCTTATCGTTATGATAGTAGTAATAAAAAAATGACACTTAATTCTTCATTGAATTAAATGTCTAAACAATATTAATTGGGTAGGCATTCAACTCGCAAAAACTGAATGTTCCCTTTTTTATTTTATGCAAGTTTCCTTGACATATTCATAATAACATAAAAACGACTTTTTGACAAGTCGTTTTATATTGTTACTCGAAAAGTCCGAGTTTCCTATCAATCTGGTGCCCCTGGCCAGACTTGAACTGGCACAGTATTGCTACTACTGGATTTTGAGTCCAGCGCGTCTACCAATTCCACCACAGAGGCATGAACTAATTATAACATACAATTTCTAATTTTAAAACAACTTTTTTAGCAAAATATTTGTAAACAAAAAAGTAAATCTTTTGTAAATTGACATATTGAATAAATTATTCATTTTTCTCTGTGTTCTCTTCTTTATAGATGCTGGTAAACAATTCTTTTTCTTCACTATCTTCCTTAAATTTACTCATATCTATAGATGGTAAATCATCAATAGTTGCAAGTCCAAAATAATCTAAAAAATCACTTGTTGTTTTATAAAGATTAGGTCTACCTGGCATTGTACTTTTTCCAGCTTCTTTTAACAGTCCTTTTGCTACTAATCTACGTATCATATGACTAGATGAAACTCCTCGCATTTCATCTATTTCAACTCTTGTAATTGGTTGGTTATAAGCAACAATTGCAAGTACTTCTAAAGCAGATGGACTAAGCAAATTATTTTCAGGATTTTCAACTAATTTTTTATAATATTCCTTATGTTCTTGTTTTGTCGTTAATTTAAAAGCATCCCCCAGATAACTTATACGTAAACCTCGTTCATTACTCTCATAAGCACTTTTAAGTTCTTTTAATAAATTTTTAGCTTCTTCCATTGAAATGTTCATAATTTCACAAATCTTATTTAAAGTGATTCCTTCATCCCCTACTACAAATAAAATTCCTTCAAGTACACCTTTCATATTCAATTTCATCACCTGCTTTCAACAAATATATTACCAAAATTTTTTTCTTGATAGATATTAATCTCATCATTTTTATTCATTTGTAAAATAGCTAAAAAAGTTACAATTAAATATTCTTTTGTAATCTCTTCAAATAAATCAATAAAATTTACTTTTTTTCCTTTTTTTAACTTTGATTTAATAGAAGTCATTCGTTCTTCAATACTTAATTCTTTTCTTGTAATTTTCGTTTGAATTGGCTTTTGTTCATTTATTCTTTCTTGATAAGCAAGAAGAGCATTTACCAAATCTTCTATAGTAAGACTTCCATCATTTGTGAGTGATTTATCGGTATATTCTTTCAAAGAAGATGGACCTTTTGTAAAAAAGTCCGATCTTTTTTCTTCTAACTCTTTAAAAACTTCCGTCATATTCTTATATTTTTCATACTCTAATATACGTTGTTTTAATTCATCTTCGCTATTTATCTCATATTCTTCATCTAAAGATGTATCTTCTTCAGTATTTCCAATCAACATTTTACTTTTTAAATGTACAAGTGTTGCGGCCATAACTAAAAATTCACTTGCAATATCTATATTTAAATCTTGCATTTTTTTTATATAATTCAAGTATTCTTCAATAATTACATGTATATCAATTTCGTAAATATCCATTTGAGTAGAACGAACTAAATGTAATAATAAATCAAGTGGCCCATGAAAGTTATTGATATCAATTAAGTAATCCACTTGACATCCCTCCTTTATTTACAACTAAACCCTCTCGCTTCCATTTCAAAATTAACTACTTTAGCAAGCGATTGATTAGCAAAATAATACTTGCTATCTGTATTGGAAATTTTAGCATCCGCTAAATCGATTGACGTATTTACAACAAAATTAGTCCCAGTATTAACAAAAACAGAAGTAATACCCTCTAAATTATTTAGCGTTTCTGATTTTGTTTTCCACTCATTTACTAACGTTGTGTAATCATCATTTGTACTGTTAACACTTACATTATCATTAATTTCATACAATTTTTCATTTTTAAATTTATAAGATAATGTTTCTATATCATTTGAACAAACCAATACTTCTTCTTCTAAATCATTTTTTGATAATGTAATATTTGGATAATCACTTATTTCTTTTTGAACAAACAAAATTTTTTCGGCAGTATTCGTAACACTCTTTTCCAAACTTAAATTAACGGTAATAGAAGAATCTCTAGCAATAATATCATCTAATAAAATTCTTTCCAGCAATGTATTATCATCCGTATACAATTCTAAAAAATAATTTTTAGCATCAAAATCAAAACGACTTGTTCCATTATTGGTTGCTTGAAAAGATAAGACTTCATCCTTTAATGAAAAATCCTTTAATTCTATAGTATCTTCTAGAGTAATCGATAAAGAATCACTTATCGTATATAAAGTAAGTTCTTCTTCTGGCTCTAAAACAGGTTCTTCTGTTTTTTCATTAGTGTTTGGAGTTTCATAAGTTGTATTTTTCTTATCTTCTTTTAAATAATTTGTAATTGTTGGTAAAAAGAAAATAAAAGCAAAGATTAAGCCAAACAATACGAATAAAAAAATTGGACTTTGAGATGCGGTTGCTAATTCACCTATTTTCGTAACAGAAAGCTCTTCTTCGTTGACTTTTAAATTTTTGTAATTCATTTTTTCTTTTTTTTCTTTTGCCATCCATAATCCCTTCATTCTTATAAAAATAATTATAGCACGAAATCTATTCTTTTATCAATTATTTCCTTGAAAAAATCATTTATTCGCTATTTTTTTAATTTTAAAATAATAGAAGTTAAAAGACAAATAAATAGAGCCATGACTATAGCAAATCCATAATGGAATAAATTAGAAAAGAATCCCAAGAGTCCATTTATTTTAAAGCCTGACAAAAGTACAAGGACAAAATCAGAGCCAAAATTCACCATTTTACTTATTACGTTAATTTTGGCATAAATAGAAAACTTATTATAAAAACGAAAAAGAGTGTAATATAGTCCAAAGAGTCCAGGTAAAGATTCCATTAAACTTACTATCAGAGGTAGACAAAAAATAAAAACCATAATAATTCCAAATAATAGTAAAATAAAAATAGAACTTTCTTCTTCTTTTGTGGTAATTTTCCCAATTTTTGTAATAGAAAGTTCTTCCTCATTTATTTTAATATTTTCGTAATTAAAATTTTCATTTTTCATACCCGATTGCCTTCTTTTGTCTTTATTATAACATGCACAATTAAACAATCGCAATTGATTTTCTTAAAGCATTTACATTGTATAAATTAATCTTTTGGTTTAAAAATCAAAGTAAGAACAAAAGAAAATAAAACAGCTCCTGTTATCGCACAAGAACTATATTGTAAAAGTCCTGTAAATAAACCTAGAATTCCATTTTCTTGAAAACCTAAATAAGCCCCTTTATAAAGCATATATCCAAAATTAGAAATAATTGTTGTAGCCCCAGCTCCTGCAAAGGAAATGAATTTATCATAAAGTCCAACTAAACCTAAAAAAGCACCAAAAACAGTAAAGAAGCTTGTCACATGACCTGGGGTTAATTTTGTATTATCTAAAAATATTTGGGCAAATAAACAAAAAATTCCTGAAAAAAGAAAAGCACAAAGAAAATTCATGACAACACCTCCAAACTTACAGCATGGGCAATACTAGGAATGGATTTCTTTTGATTTGTTGTATCTTTTGAGTGCAAAGAACCTGTGGCAATTAGTAAGATCTTTTTATATTTTTTATTTTTAAGAATTTTATTAAATAAAACCATAGGTAAAGTGACAGGCCCAGAGGAACCAGAATATACTTCTTGACTTTTTAAAAATATTTCACAACCTGCATCCATATGATTTTTAATTTTTATTCCATAATTTACTTTTAAAAATTCGCGAAAAATATCTTTTCCAACACTACCTAAATCCCCTGTTACAATTAAATCGTAATCATCGACAGTTCTTTTTAAATCATGCAAATGATCTATTAAAACACTTACCGCAGCAGGTGTCATGACAGCACCCATATGCGTAGCATCTTTTTGGTTATAATCCTCAATTTTTCCAATAGTGGCTGATTCTACTTTAATATTACTTTTTTCGTTTGAAAGTATTGCACCAACTGCACCTGTTGCAGTAAATGTGGTTGTACTAGCTCTTGGAGCACCATATTCTATAGGAAAACGGAATTGTCTTTCTGCATTTAAATTATGGCTACTCGTAATCATAAGAGCATTTTTTATTGTATTCATTTCAATAAAATGCCCTCCTATAATCATACTTTCTAAAAATGTTGCACAAGCACTATAGATTCCAAAAAAAGGATAGGAAAAATTTCTTACGGCATAACTTGTAATTCCAAGTTGATTGGATAAATCTCCCCCTAATATTAAATCAATTTTTTTCCCTAACTTATTTCTATAAAGTAAATTATCCATCACTACTTTTTGCATTTTTACTTCAGCATCAATAAAAGATTTTTCTCCGTAATAATAATCATCCATAGTTAAATCAAATTTACGAATTTGTCCTTCACTTTCTAAAGGCCCTGCAATTGTAAAAGCATCTTTAATATAAACGTTGTTAAACTTTATACTAGCCATAAAGAATCACCCCTATTATTGCAAAAAGAAAAGCACTTACCATACCATATAAAATAACACTACCCGCTAGCTTAAAAAAGTTAGCTCCAATTCCTGTAATAAAACCATCTTTTTTATAATCGAGTCCAGCACTCATAATAGAATGAGCAAATCCTGTAGTAGGAAGTATAATACCCATTTTAACTTTTGTAACCCAATTATCAAAAAAACCTAATGCAGTAAATAAACAAGAAAGGAAAATAACGACTAAGCAAGTTACTAAATAAGCATCTACTCGAGAAAGTCCTGTAAATTCCATAACAATAGTAGCAAAAACCTCTGCTAAAAAACCAATGAATCCCCCAACTAAAAAAGCTACAAGTGCATTTTTACTTTTATTTTCTTTAGGTGTTAATCTTTTAACTAACTTGTTGTATTCATCTTTATTCATAAGATAAGCCTCCATTTTTATTATGAAGGCTTTTTATATTTTTTATACAATAAAGAATAAAATATTTTTTTAATCTAAATCTTTTGGTTTATTTCCATTTATAATTCCCCCAGTTTTTTCATATGTCGCACCAGAAACAACGTGAATACCTCCAGCACAATTATCTTTATTACAAACATTATTTATAATACTTCCACCCGACATTTTAAAATTAGATCCAGTATCAATATGGACTCCTCCGCCATTCGCATCTGACGTATTATCTTTTATGATACCATTATTGAAATTAATCGTACCATTTGAATTAGCTTGTTGAAATAAACCTCCTCCACCGACACGAATCGATTTATTTCCAACAATCATTGTTCCTGAATCAATATTTAATGTCCCTGGTCCTGTATATATTCCGCCTCCTGCTGCTTGTGCTTCATTATTTGCTATTTCTACATTTTTTAAATTCAAAATATTTTTTTCAGAACCGTTAAAACGAATTCCACCGCCAACACCATTTTGATTATCAACCTCAGTAGCTACATTATTTGCTATAGTTCCGCCAGTAATATTGTAAATATTCTCCACAGTATTTTCAGAGTTGTTAATATAGAGTCCTCCACCACTTTTAGCATGGTTATTTTCTATATTGCCAACGCTCATTTCAAATTCAATTTTTTCATTCATGGGATCAATATTGATTCCTCCACCAAAGGTTTCACTAGTATTATTTATAAAATCAGTTCCTTTTAATTTAATAATAGCAGATTGTGAAGTGCTATTTCCATGATATTCTAAACCACCACCAGAAGTTTGAGCAACATTATTGGATATAACGCCATCGTTAAATTCATATAGGGAACCAGCTACTGAATTATAGGAATATACTCCGCCCCCTGATCCTCCTGCAGTATTTTCGGAAATTTCTCCACCGTTCATTTCAAATATGTTTAACGTTATTAAAACAATTCCACCTCCATAACCAGTAGCTTTGTTTTTATTTATTTGGCCACTTTCCAATACAATTTTCCCAGTTGAATAAATTCCTCCACCTGCATCTGTTGTTTGATTATTAGAAATACTAGAATTTGAAATTATAAGTGGTCTAGTTTTAGCGTTTTCTATAGTTGTTGCATTTGTATTAAAACGTATGCCTCCACCGACTCCGTTAGTAGTTTCTTTTTTTTCAGAAAAATTATTTTCAACTTTTACATTATCAAGTTTATAAGTGACATTATTCATGTTGGATTGGATATACATTCCACCTCCACTTATAGCGTGGTTATTCGTAATTATGGCATTACTGATTTTTGTTTCTGAAACATTGTTTTTCTTTGTTAATAAATACATTCCTCCACCATAGTTAGCGTGATTATTATCGAAAATGCCTCCCGTGATTTCGTTTGTACTTGAACCATCTTTAGAATCATCTCCTAACCAAAGAGCTCCGCCATTGGTACCAGCTGTGTTATTGCTAAACGTTCCTCCACTTATCGTTAATTTAGTTTCAATACCATTAGCTAAATACATTCCCCCACCAAGTCCACTTGCTGTATTATCTTTTATTTCTCCTCCAGTTATTTCAATAGTGATTTCACCACAATTTTGGGATATACCAATACCAGCACCTTGCCCAGTTGAAGTATTCCCTGATATAGTTCCTCCTTCTATTTTGATCTTTGAACCATTATAACCATCAGTTGCTACGTGAATACCACCACCATTAACTCCTGTAGTGTTTAAAACTTTATTATTTGAAACTTTTCCACCCTTCATAATAAAAGTATTGGAAGCTCCGCCATATATCCCTATTCCTCCACCATATTGAGCTTCATTATTTACTATTTCTCCTTCGTTTAAAATTAGGGTGCTACCATTAGCCACTTGGATTCCTCCACCTTTATTCGTAGAAGAGTTGTTTCTTACGATACCCCCATTTATATTTAAAGTGCTGCTAGATATATCTATTCCTCCACCACTATTTTTTATATTCTTTGCCTTTTCTACTACACTTCCTGTTTCTAAGTTTAATGTAGAATTATTTGAGGCTATAATTAAAGATTCGTTTGATTCTAGCTCTAAACCAGAAAACGTTATATTTTCTAAGCGTACATTATTATTATGATCAATACGTACCATTTCGCTATTAGTTAAACTCGTATCTCTTTGCACTTCATAAATTTGCTTTTTACTAGTTAAATGGCTAGTAATTACTACTTCTTTTCCTTCTTCATCTAAATTTATTTTATTAACTGGCTTTATATCACTTAATAAACTAATAATTCCACCACTTGGTACTTCTTGATAAGCTTTATTTATCGTTTTATATGGATTATTATAAGTTCCATCTCCCGTTTCGTCACTACCACTTTCTGCTACATAATACATTCTTGCATATTCAACAGTAACAGCAACTTTTCCTCTCCAGGTAGCATTCATATTTTCATCGGTTGCTGGGGTTTCTTCATCCATAAAAAGAAACATATTAAATTCTTTTGTTTCTTGTCCTCTTAGAGTAAAATGATACAAACTATAAGCTTTCGTTGCTTCTTCTATTACTTTATTTTTAGTATTATCTCCATTTGTTGTCAATTTTAAATCTTGACTAGAGAGTATAGGTGGATCATTTTTTATATCCTCTTCACCATCATAAAGCATGACATCTATCCATTGATCATCTAACTTTTTTTCGCCCTCTTTAGCATCAAATGTTTCCAAATTTATTGTGGCACTCGCATAGTTGTCACAAATATTGGTTACTTTAAAATGATAGGGTTTAGTTGTTTTAAAAAATTCTTCTTTTTCCTCTTCATTCATGGGATAAGCTTCCATCAATTGAATATCGGTATTTTCTGTTTCTTCAAAGTTAATTTTAAAACAATCTGATGTAACTAAATTTTGATCTACTTGTCCTTCTGTAAATCTCCAAAAGCCATAAGAAATTCCCCCTATTAACAGAGTAATTCCTATAATTCCTATAATAATTGAAAGTATTTGTTTTCTTTTGGATCCTAATTTTGATATATTCATTTTTTCCTCCTACTACTACTATAATTTAATTATACATAACTGTGATAGCACTATGCAAGCATAAATTTGCTATAAAATAGTATATTATTAAAATAACCAAGGAGAAAAATTTTATGAATAAGGAGATTATTTTTGTTAGAATTGATGAAGATTTAAAGAAAAAACTTGATATGATTGCTTTAGAAGAACAAAGAAGTTTAAATAACTTAGTCGTAAGAGTCCTTACTAAATTTATAATGGATTATGAAAAAAAATCTATTTTAGAAGAAAGTAAATAATTTAGTAGTTCGAATAATATTCTCGAATTTTATCAATTCCCTTTTTTTCATAACGAGAGACCATTACTTGCGTCTTTTTTAATTTTCTAGCTACTTCACTTTGTGTCATATCCTGTAAATAACGATATTTTAGAATTTGTCTTTCTTCTTCATTTAATTGTTCTAATCCTTCTTGAATTAATAATTTATCTTCTATAGAAATAGGCTCCTTTGTTGGAATTGTTTCATATAAACTTCTATCTTCTGTATCGTGATTATCCAAACTACTTACCATAATAGATCCTGCAATAATAGCTTGTTCAAGTTCATGAATATCCATTTCTAAAAAAAGAGCAAGTTCTGTATTCGTGGGAATTCTTCCCCACTTTTGGGCAAGACTATAGCGAGATGTTTCAATGGATTTATATAATCGTAAATAATTAGGATTTACTTTAATTTGTTTTTGCATGGCCAATTGATACATTTCTCCAAAAATAGATTTAAAAGCATAACTTGAAAATTTTGCTACACTACTTTCTTGATAATTTTTCATAGCTTTTAGAATCCCTAAAACACCTGCTTGATATAAATCTTCTCTTTCTATTCCATAAAAGTAATGATTGGCGATTTTGTAGATAAGTCCTGTATTTTCCTTTATAATTTGTTCCGAAGTCATAACATCCTCCTATATTTTAATTAATTGTAATGCAGACAACTCATTTTCTACTTCTTTTATATGCAATCGTTGAATGAATTTTTTTATTGTTTCTGTTACTTCACAAACATAAATTTTTCCTTTATTCACTCGAATAGCACATTTGCTATTTAATAAAGCATCGACTCCACTTTCATCAATCGTATTTAATTCATATAAATTATAAACTAAATATTTTATTTTATGTTTTAAAAGCACTGGAACTAAATAATTATTTAATTCATAGGTTTTTTTACTTGTCAAATTTCCTTTCAAGCGAACAAATAAAACGCCTTTATTGTACTCTAAGTCCATTTGAAACATTTTTGATCACCCGCTATATGAATATAGTAAAAATTTTTAACTTTTTAAATACATTCGACAAAGGATGTCAAAAAAAGTTTTTCAATAATTTAATTGTTATAAAGTTCTTTTTTTGTTTATAAAGAAAAGAAAGAGAAAGATAATACCCAAAAATAGTATAGTTAAAGCTAGCAAAAAATTTCCTAGTAAAGGGGTAAGGGGACTTTCAAAAGTATCTAAATAGACAACACCAAAAATTTCTTTAAAATTATTTTCATTCACCACTTCTTGTTCAAGAATTTTATTTAATGCACGAGTTGCTTCTTCTTGCAAATCTTTAGGAATAAGCTTAGTCATTCCTTTTATCGTTACACTTGAAGGGGCTTCCATTTTTGCTTCACTATAAGAATAGGTATAGATTTCATCCAATTGTTTTCTTGTTTTATCATTTAAATCAACTAAATAAACATTTTCACTATCCCAAATAAAATACGTTTTATGTTCTATTCCAGCATAATCGTGAGTAACAAAATAATCGGTCATCACGTTTGCTTCTATCTTAGCGTATACATCTTGCCTTCTAACACTTTTTAAATCGGCTACAGTAGCGAATCTATTTTTGGCATTTAAATAAAGAAGCAAGACAAACAAAATTCCAATTATGAAAAAAAGAACCCCAAGAAAAACATTGCGATTGTAACTCAGTTTTTTTAAAAGTTCTTTTTTTGTTTTCATTGGCAATTTCTCCATTTCTATTAAAGAATATATCAAAATGCCTTTATTTAGTAAATATTTTTTTATTCATTTTCCCTTAAAGATTTTATCTTTTCTTTTGCTTCGTTTATAGAATCAAGATTTGGTTCCATAACATAGGATTTAACGGTTTTATAAGAGTAAGTATATTGATGAGCATCCGTTCCCGTTAAAGAATAGTTAGAAAAAGACCAAGAAGGCATCTCTTTAATTTGTTTCTTTACTAAAGCCGTTATATTTTCCGTACCTAAATTTGTAATAAATTTACCATTTAAAGCATTTAATAGATCATTATATTTTAATAGAATTGTTTTTGATAATGCTTTATTTAAAATCGCTTCTAATAATTGTTGTTGGTGTCTAACACGTCCTAAATCCCCATCTGCTAAACTTTTTCTTTCTCTAGCAAAAGCTAAGGCTTGTTTACCATTTAAATGATTGATACCTTTTTTAAAAGAATAGTTAACAACTTCTTCTTCCTCATAGTATGCTCTAAATGGTTCACTTACTTCTACATCTACTCCACCTAATTCATCGACAATCTTAATTAAAGAAGTAAAATTAACTTTTGCATAATAATTAATATCAATGCCTAGTAAATCTTCAACGGTTTTTACGGAGGTATCAATACCGTGAATTCCTGCATGGGTTATTTTATCTTTTAAATTTGTATCTATCCCATGTAATTGAACATAGTAATCTCTTGGAATACTGGTTAGAAGAACTTTATGTGTTTTTGGATTTACAGATACCACCATGTTTACATCACTTCTAGACACACTGGTAATTTTTCCATAACTATCAATTCCTGAAATAAATATATTAAAAGGATCATTCGTAATATCAACATTTTTTATTAAATTATCTTGAATTTCAATATCAACAGAAAATTCATAAATAATTCTTTCTTTATCTTTGAGTTCTTTACACGTATCTTCTAGTAATGTTTTTTGAGCTTCTTCCATCAAAATAGCATCTACATTAGATTGTATTAGGGCTTCTAATAAAGCATCCGTATCTTCTACTTCAATATATTCTAAAGATGTTTTTTTATTTAAATATTGTTTGGCTTTTGTAACCCCATCTTCTTTGGATTTCAAAATACCTATTTTTTTATCTTTAATATCTTTTAATTTTGTATAAGAACTTGTATTTAAAACAATAATACTATAATTCTCAGTATTGAAATTTCCTTTACTTAGATTATTTAGAAAAAATAAGGTATGAACAAAATAAATTAAAATAACGATAGTGCCAATTATTTTTAAAAGGGTTAGAACTGTTGCAATTCCTTTTCTTTTCCAACCTTTTTTTAAAGTTAGAAAGAGCATAAAAAAATCAAAAGAAACGAGTCCTACACTAAGAAGTCCAAAATACAAAATAGGCAAAACATTTAACTTGGCAAGAGCAATTAAAAAGAGAATCGTAAAAGAAAAAGAAACATAAAATAAACGTCGAAATATTTTTTTCTTACCATGTTTTCTTCTTGTATTTTTAGTATTTGCATTACTCGAATTTTTCATAAGTCCCTCACTTTATTCTATGTCTATTATAGCACGTAGAAAAAAAGGACTGTTAAAAGTTAACAGTTCATTTGTAAATTAAAAGTCAAATTAAATAGGGATACCACTTGTCAAAGCTTTAAATAAACGATTTCCTAAATTCCAAAGACTTGCCTTTTTTATTTCTTCTTTCGTAACAACATTTACTTCTTTTAAAATATTTCCTTCTTTATCTAAAACTTCTAAAGTTCCTACTACGGTACCACTTGCAACAGGAGCTTTAATAGGATTGACGATTAAATTGTAATCGTATTCTTCTTTCGTGTCGGTCACTTTCTTTAAAATGGTGATATCTTCTTCTACATATAGTTTTGTACTTAACAATTGTCCTTTTTCAATTTTTATTTCTCCTAAATCTTGCTCTTTCGTTTTTAAAATATCTAAATTATACGTATTAAAACCATAATTTAACATATTAACTGTATCTTTACTTCTCAAATCACTTGTTTCGGCATTCATAACGACAGACAAAAGTCTCATATTTCCTTTTTTAGCCGTTGTTGTAATACAGTAGCCAGCTTGGTTCGTAAAACCTGTTTTTAAACCATCTACACCTTCATAAAACCTAACTAAACGATTTGTATTTACAAGCCATATACTAGAACCATCTGGTTTTTTTAAGTAATCTTCATAAAGAGAAGTATATTCTAAAATTCGTTCATGTTTTAATAATTCTTTAGCCATTATAGACATATCTCTTGCTGTTGTATAGTGATTTTCACTTTCGAGTCCATGAGGATTATCAAAATGTGTATTTTTAAGTCCTAAATCTTTGGCTTTTTCATTCATGGCATTTACAAAGGCAGAGACACTACCACTCACCTTTTCAGCCATTGCAACGACCGCATCATTTCCACTTGCAATAGCAATTCCTTTTAATAACTCGTGGACCTTATATTTTTCTCCTGTTTGCAAAAAGATTTGACTTCCACCCATACTGGAAGCATTGTCACTAATGATCACTTCATCATCAAAAGATAATCTTCCTGAATCAATAGCTTCCATAATAAGTAACATACTCATGACTTTTGTCATGGAAGCAGGGGCAAGTTTTTTATCGGCATTTTTTTCATATAAAACTTTTCCAGTGGAAACTTCCATTAAAAGAGCACTTTCACTATTAAATGCTAATTCTTCTGCTTGTACTCTTCCAATAAAGAGAATACCAAGAAGAAAAAGAAATCCAATTTTTTTCATATTAGTCACCTAATAAAAAATATGTGCTTTACTACAAAATATGACATAACAATACAAAATAATTTTATAGAATAAATATAGAAAGAAGGTAACAAAATGAAGATGAAAGAACTTATTTTAGCCAGTAGTTTTACTATTCTTCTTACAGGTTTATTTTCATATTTTATTTATCAAGAGAATAGAAATGCTAATAAGGTGATTCCTGTTATGAAAGAAACGCAAAAAGTTATTTCTTATATTCAAAATACAAACGAATTTAAAGAAGAATATAAAAGTATGTATGAACAGATTACTTTTCATGAAGAAGAAAATTTTTTTCATGAAATTAATTGTTTACTTCATTTAAATTATACTCCTATAGAAATAAATGAACTGTATGATTTTGTTTCTCACAAAAATATCGAAAAACTATTAGATTTTGAAAAAATGAATTTAAAAAACTACTATACAATTCCCAATTTTGAAGTGGATAAAATTCCTCGCTATGAAATGTACCAAGATAAAACAAACACTACTTTAGAAGAAGCTGTTTTAAAAGTCAATATTGGATTAGACCATGAATTTTATACTCAAATTGAAGAAATTGCAAAAAAAGACGATTATGCTATTTTGGTTAATAAATATCGTTTTTTAGGTCAATATGAACCAACCGATTTAAAAAGTTTAAGTTATGATGAGAAGTATCAATTAAGACAAAAAGCAGCGGATGCCTTTGAAGAATTGGTTAGTTTTGCAAAATTAGAAAATGTTTTTATAAGACCTTATAGTGCTTATCGCTCTTATTTTTATCAACAATCTATTTATAATACTTATGTAAACAAAGATGGAAAAAATATGGCCGATACTTATTCAGCAAGGCCAGGACATTCGGAACATCAAACTGGACTTGCTGTTGATGTATGGAGTGAAGGTTTAGAAGAATTAAAAGAAAGTGATGCCAATTGGTTAAAAGAAAATGCCTATCTATTTGGATTTATTGTTCGTTATACAAAGGAAACAGAAAAGATTACTGGGTATATTGAAGAACCATGGCATTTAAGATATTTAGGAAAAGACTTAGCTAAAAAAGTTTATGAAAGTCATCTTACCTATGATGAATATTACGATTTATATTTAAAAAATTTAAACTAAAAAAAGGACTATTCATCCTTTTTCTTCTTTATAGTTACTCTTTTTTTAACTTTTTCTTTTTCCATATTTTTTTCTTTTGGTAATGCTTCTTTTCTAGATAAGTTTAAACGTCCTCTATTATCATAACCTAAACTTTTAACAACAATTTTATCGCCAACTTTAAATAAATCACTTGGTTTATTTACTCTTTCATGAGCAAGTTGGGAAACGTGTACCAATCCTTCACAACCACTCCATAATTCTACAAAGCAACCAAAGTCTTCTACTTTTGTAACGGTTCCTGTATAGATTTCACCCTCTTCTACCACACGCACAACATTTAAAATCATTTCTTTGGTTTTTTTAATAATTTCTGGATCGGTATGATAAATGATGACACGTCCATCATCTTCTAAATCGACTTTAACGGCATCTTTATCATTTACTGTAGAAACATTACTAGCTTCTAAGATAATTTTTGTAATCATTTCGCCACCGCGACCAATTACGTCTTTAATCTTTTCAGGATCAATTCTGAATGTTTCAATTTTAGGTGCATATGGAGATAATTCTTTACGTGGTTCTTTAATACAATCGGTCATGACATCTAATATTTCAAGTCTTGCTTTTTTTGCTTGGGCAAGGGCTTCTTTTAAAATGTTTTTGGTAACACCTTTGATTTTAATATCCATTTGTAAAGCACAAATACCATCTTTTGTTCCAGCAACTTTAAAATCCATATCTCCCATGTGGTCTTCTAACCCAGCAATATCGGTTAAGATGGTGTATTTTTTACCATTCGTAATTAAGCCCATCGCTATACCTGCGACTGGTTTTTTAATCGGAACTCCTGCAGCCATTAAAGAAAGACATCCCGCACAAATGGTTGCTTGACTACTTGAACCATTACTTTCTAGTATTTCACTTACGACACGAATCGTATAAGGAAATTCTTCTTCACTAGGTATTACTTGAGCAAGAGCTCTTTCTCCTAAAGCTCCATGACCGATTTCACGTCGACCTGGAGAACCATATCTACCAGTTTCACCAACAGAAAATTGCGGGAAGTTATAGTGAAGCATGAATCGTTTGGTATCTTCAAGACCTAGTCCATCAAGAATTTGATGTTCTCCTAAAGCCCCTAGTGTTGTGGTGGCTAAACTTTGGGTTTCACCACGCGTAAATAAAGCACTACCATGTGGTCGAGGCAAAATATCGACTTGGGCATCCAAATGTCTTATTTCGTCCATCGCTCTTCCATCTGGTCTTACTTTCTTCTCTGTAATTAAACGTCTTACCTCGTCGCCTTCAATCGTATCGACAACCTTTTTAACATCTTTTAAAATTTGTTCGATGTTTTCATCATTTGCATAGATTTCGGCAAAATTTTCTAAAGTAGAATTTTTTACCTCTTCAATTCGTTCATAACTTGCTAGTTTATCTTTAATTTGAATAGCTGAAAGCATATCTTTTGTTGCATACTCTCTTACCGCGCGTTCTAATTCTTCATCGATAGATGCAACGGCAAGTTCTTGTTTTTGAATACCGATTTCATCAATAATCTTTTGTTCAAATTCACATAACGTTTTAATATGCTCATGTCCAAACATTAAAGCTTCTAACATGTCTTTTTCACTTAATTCTTGGGCACCTGCTTCCACCATACAAATAGCATCTTTTGTTCCAGCAACAGTTAAATTAAGACTACTTTGTTCTAATTCTTCTACTGTTGGATTAATAATAAATTTTTTACCAATTTTACCAACTACAACTCCCGCCACTGGTCCATCAAAAGGAATATCACTAATTCCTAAACATAAACTTGAACCAAATAATGCCGCCATAATAGGAGAATTATCTTGGTCAACAGATAAGACTGTGTTAATCACTTGAATTTCATTTCTTAAATTCTCATCAAACATTGGACGAATTGGACGGTCAATAATTCTTGCCGCAAGTGTTGCTTCATCCGTAGGACGTCCTTCCCTTTTAATAAACCCTCCTGGTATTTTACCAACAGAATATAATTTTTCTTGGTATAAAACGGTTAATGGGAAAAAGTCTGCCGTTATGGTATTTTTTCCCATTACACAAACGGATAAGATAACGGTATCTCCATAACGAACCAGTACTGACCCATTGGTTTGTTTTGCTAGTTCTCCAGTTTCTACTACTAAATCTCTTCCTAAAAAATCTAATTTAAATACTTTCTTCATTTTTTTCCTCCTTTACTAGCATAAAAAAAGACACTTTAAAAAACAAGTGCCCTATTTTCTTAAATTTAATTTTTCAATTAGATTACGATAAGATACAACATTATTTTCTTTTAAGTAATCTAATAGTTTTCTTCTTTTACCAACCATCATTAAAAGGCCTCTTTTAGAATGAAAATCATGGATGTGTACTTTTAAGTGTTCAGTTAATGCATTAATTTCTTTTGTTAAAATTGCAATTTGAACCTCTGTAGATCCACAATCTTTTTCATTTTTACCAAACTCTTTAATGATTGCTTGTTTTTCTTCTTTGGTAACTGCCATATTTTTTCCTCCTTACTTTCTAATCGGTTTAAACTGAGTAAGAAAACGAGGTGTTTTTCTAACTAAGATTAAACTTCGTTTATATTATATTATAACTTATATAAAAATTGCAATATTTTTTTATAATTTATACATGCATGTACTCTTTATCTTGATTTTACACGTTGTTTTTTTAAGTCTTCGGAAACAATGCAAAAAAATCGATCTATTTCTTGATTTTCTAAAACATTCAAATCTGTAAAATTGGTCATTACTTTTAAAAAAGCCCTTTTTAACTCTAACCCTTCTATATAAGTAAAACACTCTAGTACTTGTGGTAACCACTTTATTAATACATCTACATCCGTAGTTTCTAAAATATATTTACTATAATTTTTTAAACCCATAATGCGAACAATACAAATATAATGATAAAAATCATTAAAATCAAAAGAAATAGGAATATTTAGAATTTGATTTAAATCTTCATGATAGAAAATGGCCTTTTCAATATCTAAAGGTATCAAATCTATCTTTTGGTCTTTTAATTCTTTATTGATTTTTGTATATAAAATATTTGCTATTTTTTTTATTTCTACTTTATCCATAACAAAACCTCTTTTTTAAAGTAATCTTAATCTAGCATAAAAGAGAACAAAAAGCAATTTATAAAACAAAAACTGGTTTATAAATTGCATCTTTCTTTTCATATAAAGCAACAATCTTGTTTTCATACTCTAAAAGTATTTCCTTACTCGTTTCTAAAAGTTCTAAAGTATTACCATTTTTTACTTTTAGATATTCTTTTTCTTTTAAAGAGTAACGAGGATAAGTAAAAATATCTTCTAATTGAAGTATTTTAAAATTTCCATTTTGAATTTCTTGTAAAGTATAACCTTCTTCAAGAGTAAAATTTCCTTGTCTTATACGGATTAAATTAGACATTGTTCCTAAAACATTTAACTTAATACAAATATCACGTATTAAACTGCGAATATAAGTTCCTTTGGAAACTACACATGAAAACGTAATATGATTTTCTTTATACTCTAAAAGTTTTATTTTTTTTATTTCGATTTCTCTTTTAGGTAATTCTACATAAATATTTTCTCTTGCGTATTCATACAATTTTTTTCCTTTTATTTTAATTGCTGAAAATTTAGGAACTTCTTGCATAGTTTTTCCTAAAAAGGAATTTAATGTTTTACGAATATCTTCTTCGTTTAAAGGCATCGGTTCTTCTTTTTCTAAGATAGTTCCTGTACAATCTAAAGTATCGGTTTTTATTCCCAACTCTATTGTGGCAATATACTCCTTTTCATGATTGGTTATTTTTTCTACTAATTTGGTATATTTTCCAATACAGACAACCAATACTCCACTAGCTATAGGATCAAGTGTTCCTGTATGACCTATTTTTTTGGTATGAAAAAGCTTATTTAAGATATTTATTACATCACGGCTTGTATACCCAGCACTTTTATTGACTACTAGAACACCATTCATTCTTCATTATCTTTCTTGTGAATTTCATCAATTATTTGTTCAATGTGCGCCCCATATTCAATAGATTCATCATAATAAAACTTAAGTTTTGGCGTATTTCTTAAATCCATTTTTTCAGCCAACTCTTTTCGAATAAAAGATGAGGCTTCTTCCATTTCATATTCGAGTTCTCTATGCGTTTTATCTTCAATCAAACTAGTAAAATATATTTTGGCATAGGACAAATCCGCTGCTACTTCTGCTCCCGTGATACTAATAGTTTTTAGTAAATCATCTCTTGCTTCTTCTAGTATAATTTCACTAATTGCTTTTACCATTTCGCTTTCGATTCTCTTAATTTTAATACTCATCTTTTAACCTCTACCATTTCATAGGATTTAATAATATCTCCCTCTTTAATATCACTAAAATTTTCTAAAGTTATTCCACATTCAAAACCTTTTTTAACTTCTTTTGCTACATCTTTTTCTCTTTGAACACTAGCAATTTTTCCTTCATAAACAACAATACCATCACGAATAAGTCTTGCAAGACTTCCATTTTTAATAGAACCTTCCGTAACATAGGATCCAGCAATATTACCGACTTTGGAGAATTTAAATATTTTACGAATTTCTGCTTCTCCTAAATCCTTTTCTTCAAATTCTGGATCTAACATTCCTTTCATAGCAAGTTCCATTTCTTCTACTACTTTATAAATAATGGTATAAAGGCGAATCTCAACATTGTATTCTTTTGCAATTTCTTTGGTCATTCCACTAGGACTTACGTTAAAACCAATAATGATAGCATTCGAAGCATTTGCTAAAACAACATCGCTTTCTGTAATTGTTCCGATTCCACTGCGGATAACTTTTACTTTTACGCCTTCGATATCTATTTTTTCTAAAGCATTTCGTACGGCTTCTTCGCTACCTCTTACATCAGCTTTTAATACAACATTTATTTCTTTTTGTCCTTCATTAATTTTACTGAATAAATCATCTAAAGATAATGGATTTGATCTTGTTTTACTATCTCTTTCAGCGGATTTTCTTTTACTCGCTATAAGTTTAGCTTCACTTTCTGTTTCAAATGCCATAAAACGATCTCCTGCACTAGGATTATCCGATAAGCCAGTAATTTCAACTGGAGTAGAAGGCCCAGCACTTACAATGGATTGTCCTAAATCATTTTTCATAGTACGGATTTTACCAAAACAAGTGCCAACAACGACAGGATCTCCTAAACGTAATGTACCATTTTGAATTAAAAGAGAAGCAACACCACCGATATTCTTATCTACTCTACTTTCGATAACTGAACCAACGGCATAACGATTTGGATTAGCTTTTAATTCTTTTACTTCACTAATTGTTTGAATTGTTTCTAAAAGTAAATCAACACCACTTCCCGTTTTAGCTGAAATATCAACAAATGGATATTCTCCGCCCCATTCTTCTGGTGTAATACCAGCTTCACTCATTTCTTGACGAATGCGTTCTTTATTTGCTTCTGGTTTATCAATTTTATTAACAGCAACAATAATTGGAACATCTGCCGCTTTCGCATGATCAATTGCTTCTTTCGTTTGAGGCATTACTCCATCATCTGCTGCAACAATAATGATGACAATATCTGTAACACTTGCTCCTCTAGCGCGCATTTCTGTGAATGCTGCATGTCCTGGAGTATCAATAAAAGTAATTATATTTCCATTATGCTCGACTTGATAGGCACCAATATGTTGGGTAATTCCTCCAAATTCACTTTCAGCTACTTTTGAATGGCGAATATAATCCAATAGAGAAGTTTTTCCATGATCAACATGACCCATAATAGTAACGACTGGTGGCCTTACAACTAAATCACTTTCATTATCTGTAATTTCATATTCTTCAAAATTAGAAACATCTTGAGTTTCTTCATCTTTAAGCGTTTTATTGTAATCCATAGCAATTAGCGAAGCATTATCAAAATCAATAGGTTGGTTAACATTTACCATTAAACCAAGCATCATTAATTTTTTGATAATTTCGTTTGCATTAATTTCAAGTTCATCAGCCAAATCTTTAACCGTCATATTCTTTTTGTAAAGAATTATATTTTCATCGACACTATTTGACATTAATTTTTCTTTATGTTTATACATTTCTTTACGTTTTGTCATATATTCTTCTTGGTTATTGATATTTATTTGACTTTTCTTTTTTAGTTTTTGCTTTTTTTCACTATCATTCATTTTAACTAGAGAACTATTTTCCATGATTTCTTCTACAACTTCATCAATATCATCGCTATCTTCCAAAGTTGCCTCTGTATCTGTACTAATTAAACTAATAGCATTATCAAGGATTATGACATCATCTTCACTAAGTTCATCTGTCGCATTTTTTACTTCTATTCCAATTTCTTGGGCTTTTTTTAGCACTTCTGCAACGGATAAATCGACACTTTGGGCATATTCTTTAACATTCATCATTTTACTTCACCTTCCTTTTCTATCTTATTTAATAATTCTTCATAAATAGATTTTGGTACCTCTACTTCTAAGGCTCTATCTATTATTTTATTTTGCATTGCTTTTTTTATGACTTCTTGATCCTTTTTAACATAAGCTCCTTTGCCATTTGCTTTTCCTGTTAAATCAATAATAATTTCTTTCTCAGGAGTTCTTACAATACGGATTAAATCTTTTTTTTCTAATCTTTCCTTTGTTACAACACACATTCTTAAAGGTATTTTTCTTTGCTTCAAAAAATCACATCCTTTATTCTTTAACAACTTTAAAATATGATTTATATTCTATTCCGTCTTATTTCCCTCTTCATTAATTTGAGCAAGAGTTTTTACTTCAATTTTATATTTTGTTAAACGACTTGCAAGTTTTACATTGCTTCCTTTTTTACCAATGGCTAGACTTAAATTTTCATCATTTACAATTGCTAAGGCTTCCTTATTTTCGGCATCGACAATATTTACAATTACATCTTTTGCAGGACTTAAAGCATTTTTAATAAATTCTTGCGGATCTTCACTATATAAAACTAAATCAACACGCTCACCATTTAATTCTTTTAAAATGTTAGCAATTCTGCTTCCTCTTTCTCCAATGCAAGCTCCAATTGGATCGACTTTATCATTTGTTGAGTATACAGCTACTTTGCTACGAATGCCAGCTTCTCTTACAACAGTATATAATTCAATGGTACCATCTGCTAGTTCGGGGATTTCCGTTTCAAATAAGCGTCTTACAAATCCATAATGTTTACGAGAAAGTAAAATTAATGGTCCTTTTGTTGTTGCTTCTACTTTTGTAATATAGACCTTTATGCTAGACCCCATTTTGACAACTTCATCTGGTATCATTTCGCTTTTAGGTAAAATACCACGCGTTCTTCCTAAATCGACGTAATAGTTTCTGGCATCTTCCATGGCTAGCATTCCAACCATTAATTCGCCTTCTTTACCTTCAAATTCAGTCATAATACTATTTCTTTCTGCTTCGCGTATTTTTTGATTAATTACTTGTTTTGCTGTCGATGTAGCTACACGTCCAAAATCTTTTGGAGTTACTTCTTTTTCAATTGTTTCTCCTACTTTAATTCCAGGAACGATTTTTTCAGCATCTTCTAAAAGAATTTGGGCATCTTCATTAATTTCTGGTGGTATTTTTACAATATTTCCTTCTTCATCCGTAGTTTCACTTCCCTCATCATAATCTTCTACAACAACGAGATAAGAAATTACTTTAATCTCTCCAGTATCGGGATTAATATCAACTCGAACATTGGTTTTTGAATCAAAATTCTTTTTGTATGCGGTTGTTAGGGCAAGTTCCATTGCTTCTAATACAACCTCTCGACTAATATTTTTTTCTTCTACAATATGATCAAGTGCTTTTAAAAATTCTTTAGCATTCATTTTCATTCCCTCTTTCTTTACTTAAAACATCTAGAATATATTCTTCGTCAATTAGATCTAACTTATCAAGTATTGGATTTATTATATTAGTAGCCATAACTATTGTATCTAAATCAATTCCATTTACTTTATCAAGAACAATACGTAAGAAATTGTATTTACCTTCATGTTCAAAAGTAATACTATCTATAACAATTTCTTTTTCTTTTAAAATACTTTCTAAAGACTCTCTAATTTTTTCTAATTTTGATTCCATATTCACCTCACCATTTCAATAATAAAAGTGGGATTTTCATGCCCACTTATATCTGTTAGTTGTATTTTAACAAAAGATTATCAAAAAGAAAAGCTTTTTTTACAATTTTAACTAAATTCCGTTCTATTTTATATGAAAATACATATTTATAAAGAGAAACTTCATTTGACATTCCAAAGTTTTAGTGTATAATTAGTAAGTGCAATGAGTTAGGCAGAAGAAATGAAAAAAAGTAACGTGTTTATAATGTTTCAAAGTATCAAAGCTGCCTTTTTGAGAAATGATTAATATAAACTCCCTATTTTTTTAATTTCATAACTTATAGCAAATAAAAAGAAAGGAGAAAATTATGGCAAGATACACAGGACCTGCTTATAAAAAAGCAAGAAGACTTAATTTTTCATTACTTGAAAATGGTCGTGAAATGGCACGTCGTCCTTATGCACCTGGTATGCATGGAGTTGATCGTCGTAAAAAAGTAAGTGAATATGGAGTCCAATTACAAGAAAAACAAAAAGTACGTTTGATGTATGGTTTAACTGAAAAACAATTTAGAAAAACATTTGAACATGCCTCTCGTATGAAAGGTGTAGCTGGTGAAAACTTACTTCGTTTATTAGAAAGTCGTTTAGATAACATTGTTTATCGTATGGGACTAGCTAGAACAAGACGTGGAGCAAGACAAGTTGTCAATCATGGTCATATCCTAGTTAACGGTAAAAAGGTAAATATTCCTTCTTATCAAGTAAAGCCTGGCGATACTATTAGTGTTAAAGAACAATCTTTAGAGCATAAAGCAATCAAAGAATCTTTAGAAGCCAATGTAAAAAGCCCTGCTTATGTTACATTTGATGCTAAGAAAATGTCTGGTACTTATGTAAGATATCCAGATCGTAGTGAACTTAATAGTGAAATCGACGAAAGTCTTATTGTTGAATTCTATAACAGATAAAAAAAGCGTTCAATTATTTGAACGTTTTTTTATATCTAGATGTTTGTATCTTTTGCTTTAAAATCTGTAAGCAATTTCACTTTATATAGTTTTGCATTATTTATTACATATCCAAAATCATTTGGAATTTCCTCTCGGTCGTCTCTTGTAATTTTAGAAATTTTAAACAATGTTTGATCAGCAACCCCACTACCAATCCATATTCCTTTCGTCAAATCCGCACCAACCTTAAACCATTCTTCATAGGTAAATGGTTTAATCACATCTGGATTATCGATGATAACAAAAGAAATTAAGTTCATTTGAGCATCTTTTTTCATACATTCTCCAAACCTTTTTTTCGCCTCATCGCTTAACTTATTCATAAAGGAATAAAGACCATAAATAAAGCAATACATTTTCTTTTGATTTTGAATAGAATCAAGTTCCATATGATTTTGTTCGTAAATAGCATAGACTTGATCAATATAATCTAGTATTTTTAAAAGATTTTCTTCAATATTTTTAGTAATATAGTTTCGAGTTAAATTTTCATTTGTTATAACATGTTCAGACGCATTAAAGAAATAAAGATTTGCATATTTCTCATAACAAATTTGGTTAATAAAAGCATTAAGAGTGGCATCTACATTTTCAATATCATAAGAACCGATAAAATGTAGGGCATTCTTAGAAAAGTTATATTTTTCAACGGTAAGTGTCTCTTTATTTACCCCTACTGCAATAGAAAAATCATGAGATAAAGCACTTTCGATACTTTCAAAATTAACAACTTCAGGTAAAACAGGAATTTTCTTAGCTCGATAAAGAGAAGCTTTACTAAATTTTTCACATACTTCCCTTATGTATTCACTCGTATTTTCTTGTTTAATACTTGCTGTTTGAAATTCATAGATTTTATCCTTTTTAAATAACCCTCTTCCCTTAATCTTCGATGGAACTTTACCACGAACATTACCAAGAATGGCTGAATAATCAAAATCATTATTTTGTTGCAATGCATAAATTAAATTAAAGTTTTGTTTTAAACGCATACGGACACTACTTTCACTTGAAGCACTCATAACAAAATATATTCCATAACGTGTTGCTTCTCTAGTAATCGTTGTTAATTCTTCATTTAAATCTTCATAGTTTTCAACAAAAGCTTCATAGTTATTAAGGACCACCACAATATTGGGAAGCGTTTTACCACTTGAACGTAAATAATTTATATAACTACCACCGAAACTAGCAAATAAATTTTTTCGATTTTGTAATTCCTCTTCAATCATTTTAAATAAGTTAATAATTTT
Organism: uncultured Bacilli bacterium; assembly: GCA_947628965.1. Classification (GTDB taxonomy): domain Bacteria; phylum Bacillota_I; class Bacilli_A; order RF39; family UBA660; genus MGBC108787. The sequence continues at coordinate 29,012 of CANRBV010000005.1, forward strand.
ATCGGTATCTCCTAAATAGGCGATATCGCCAACATGAGGAGCAGAAACAAAATTACGTAGAGTTTCTCCGCCAAAATCTAAAAGATAGAAATTTAATTCGGCAATAGAATACGTTGTCATTCCAGAATAAACGAGTGTTTCTAAAAATTCTTCTTTGCCACTATCCGCAATACCATACACGATGGCATTTCCACTTTCAAATAAAGGAAGCGTTAAAACGTATTGATTTTGGCTATCTGGATCATCATATTCCCCAATAATAGGATTTAAAATATAATTTTGACGTTTAAAATTGTATTTACTTTTCAAACTATCCACATAAATTTTTTCGGGTATTTTTTCTAACCATAGTTTTTTAATCTCTATATGTTCATTTCTAGCCAGATCACTTAAGTATTTTACAACGCTAGATAACTCTTCTCCCTCAGCATGAACAACTTGAGGTTTTTGCGTATCCTTACTCATAGTTGTAATTCCAATATTATTAATCAAATTTACAGAAGTATCTACGTCTTTTTTAAACATTTGACTTGGGATGTATCTTGCTCCAGCCCAAGCAGCTTGTCCCAAAGTAAAGACTTCATCATATCCAACTTGTAAATAGAACCTTCCTGTTTTCTTTAAATAAGCAGCGTCTGGTTTTTTTAATACTTCTTGAGAATCTCCTGTATCTTGTACTTTTAAACAAACACGAAAACGCGTATTCGACCAAATTTGTTGGTCGACAACACCGCCAGGTTTTTGAGTAGCAAGTATTAAATGAACCCCTAAACTACGTCCCACACGAGCAACTGAAATTAACTTATCCATAAATTCTGGTTGTTGTTCTTTTAATTCGGCAAACTCATCACTAATAATGAATAAATGGGCAATTTGGTCTTTTCCTTTTAAGCGACCTTCACGCCACAATTTTTGGTATTTATAAATATCAATGGTACTTTCATTTGTCATGACTCTCGCTTCATTAAATTCTCTTTGACGTCTTTTAATTTCACTTTCGATAGATGCAAGAGAACGTGTTAATTCACTTCCATCTAAGTTCGTCATTATTCCTGCTAAATGAGGAAGGGTATAGTAATCGTTTTGAAAAGCTAAGGCAAGTCCTCCACCCTTATAATCGATTAAAATCACTTGCACTTCATAAGGACTATAATTAACCGCTAAAGAAAGTACATAGGAAATAATAAATTCAGATTTACCACTACCCGTTGTTCCAGCAATCAAACCATGGGGTCCATGATATTTTTCGTGTAAATCCAAACTAATAATTTCTCCACCTTTACCAATTCCAACAGGAGTTTGTAAAGAAAGCATTGGATTACTTTTTTTCCATCGATCTAGTGAATTTAATTGTTCTACTTTCCCAACTTGGTACATTTCTAAGAAATGATAAACATCTGGTAAACTGCTTTCTGTTTCACTTTTTATTTCTACTTTAATATTAGCAAGTTCTTTACTACAATTGTAAAGTTCATCCATAGAAGATAAATCCATTTTAAAACTTTGGGCTTGCTCATTTAAAACACTTTTAAAAATAGCACATTCTTCTTGATTCACATGAATAAAGTTTTTACATTCATTAGGACAAGCAGAAACACGATCGACTAACATAATGATACTAAATCCATAATTTTCACTACTTCCTAAAATATTTTTAATTAAATCATAATTATCAATAGATTTAATAGCATCTGTAACAAGAACATAATGAGGAACATGTTTTTGTTTTTCTTTACTTTCACGTCTTTCATGAAAAATTTTATCTAATTGATAAATCATTTCTCTATATTCATCATTGGTAGATCCAAAATATCGAAAGGTATGATCGTTCGACCAACTATGAGGTAATGTTTTAACATAATCCCATAAGGATTCATTCTCTAAAGAAGTAAAGGTTACAATTTTCACTTCATCATAACTATAGTTAGTCATAATTTGTAATAGAAGTCGATCTGCTAATTCTTTTGTTAAAGCAGGACTCCCGACAATTCCAGTTGCTTTATTTTCATAAAAAGAATACGTAATAGGAACGTCTCTTAAAATTCGTTTTGTTTCTCCTAGTTCATGAACTAAATCAAGCAAGTTATCTTCGGTTAGAGAAAAATGTTCTTCAGGATATTGTACTTCAATTTCCATTGGAATATTTCCAATTCCTACGGGAAGGTCTAAAAAATCTTCATCTCCAATTCTTCTTTGCCATAAACGTACATTATGGGCTCTTATAATATCAAGACATTCAGAAACACTTAGATTATTAGAAACTAAAGAGCTTTTTTGCTTATTCATTTCCATTTCAATTTCTTTTTCTTTTTTATCTAAATATTTTTTATAAAGTTTTTGACGTTTTTTCTCCCATCTTTTATCTGAAAATTTTTGATAAGCTTTCGTAAGAGTTGGCCAAAGTAGCGAACTTGCAAGCATTACAATACACATTGCAATAGAGGTTGCAGAATCACTTACGGTTCTTTCTCCTTTGTTAATTGCATTCATTGTTGACATAAGCATTACAACACTCATCATAGACATGGTAAGCATTGGGCCAATCGTTAAAATCGCTGGTGTTTGATTTTCATCTTTTTTAAAAGGAGGAGCATCAATTTTCAAAACAAATTTATTAGTTTTTTCGTAAAATCTAGGGGTACGATAAAAATAATCTTCACCATAGTAATCTAAAGTTAATTCTTCATAATTCTCATTAAAATTGGAAATTTCTTTTGTACATGTAGCATATAAAGCAGACGGAGCAACAAGACCATTTGGATTATTCACTAAAAAATAATCAGCACCTTCTTTGCGCATCAAAATTAGTTTTAAACCAAAAACAAAAATAATATCTCCATATTCTATTTTTTTTACATTACGGACACGTTTTTGATTTACATAAACAAAACTATTTTCATCTACCAATTTTAACATATAATATTTTTCTTGCTTTTCAATTGTAAATATTGTACTACTTAATCCTGGTAATTGATAATTAATCTTATTGTTATCTCCATTTCCAACGGAAATACCTTCATCTTTGACTAAATTAAATTCTCTAAAAGTTTGATCACATAAGGGTGAACAATAAAGGTAATATTTTTCTTGTTTGTAATTATTTTTAATAGATAATAATTTTCCTTCTTCTAGCTTTACATAAGGGACCATAACTTCTTGATTATCAATAATGAAAGCTTCACGATTGCTATATAGCAACCATCCTTCTTCCGTAGCATCAATATTCATCAAATTTATTTTGCGGCCATTTTCAAAATCGCTAAGCCAATAACTCCCTATTCTATTTTTAGGAAGTGTAAAGAGAATTAATTTATTTTCTTTTATGAGAGCTATTTGCATATTACTACCCCTTTTAATATAAAATTAGTTTAGATCCATTTCTAATTTTACTTTCTTTTACATATTCTTCTTCATTTATTTTTTCCCCTGTTTCTTGATCATACAAACAGGAAGTATGATCATCAATAAAGGCTTGATTACTTTCTTCTTCAATTATTTGAACAATCAAATTTTTAATTGTTCCTACTTTTTTTGTTGTTGGAATATAAAGATCAATGTTTTTTTCCAACATAGGAACGGTAACAACAACGTATATTTTACTATTCATTATACCCTCCTAAAAAAACAAATGAGCAAAATAACAAGAAGCATTAAGAAAAAAACACCAATTGCACAAAAAATAGCAAAACGAATATTTTTTTTCTTTTCTACTACTGTTTCTATCTCAACTGTTTTATCAATACCTGGAACATAAGAATGAGCAAGACTTAATTTTGCTTTACAATTGATACAAATTTGATCCCCAGGATGGGTTTCATAACCACACTTTTCACACCTCATGTTTATCACCCTTTATTATGTCTTTATTTTACCATAAGGAAAAATAAAAGAAAAGAAAAACCAAATGATTTCACTTGATTTTTCCTATTTTTCTAAAAGCCAATCAAAGATATTTATTTGTTTTATTCCGTTATAAGATGTATATGGGGTGTAATCTGTTGTAAGTAAATATTTGGGATTATGGTCATTAATTATATCTAAAGATTTTAGTTCTCGTTCTAAAGTTTTTTCATCTTTTACAGTATAACTTACTTGATAATACTCTACACCTTTTTCATTTATAGCAACAAAATCAACTTCATTCATATCTTGTTTTCCAATATAAACTTCATATCCTCTTCTTAATAGTTCTAAATAAACAATATTTTCTAAAATACGGCCATCATCACCTTTTGTACTTCCTAACAAATAATATCTTAAACCAACATCAGAAACATAATATTTTGCCCCCGAAGTTAAATAATTTTTTCCTTTTATATCGTATCTTGGTGCTTTATATAAAACAAAAGATTCAACCAAAGCATCTAAATATTTTTCAACAGTCGGTACGGATATTTTACGTCCATTTGAAGTCATTGTATTTGATATACTTGTACTAGAACAAATATTTCCAATATTATCAAACATAAACTTAATGATATCTTTTAACATGCCAATGTCTGAAATATCTTTTCGCTCTGCTATATCATTTACAATAACGGTATTATACAAGCCATCCAAATACATTTTAATATCTTTTGCATTATTTAGCATTAAAGTATAGGGAAAAGAACTTTTGGTAATATAATCAACATATTTTTTTTGAATATCATTTTCTCCCACATAAGAAATGTATTCTTTAAAAGATAAAGGTAACATTTTTATTTCAACGTATCTTCCTGATAGTAAGGTTGCTAATTCCCCTGATAATAATTTTGAATTCGAACCAGTAATATATAAATCCACATTCTTTTTTATGTATAAACTATCACAGGCTTTTTGAAAATCTATTACTTTTTGTACTTCATCAATAAAAACATAATTTTGTTTATTTTTTATTAATTTAGAATCAATATACTCATATAAATCTTTATAATCTCTGATATTATCGAAAGTATAATCTTCTAAATTAAGATAGATAATTTGCTCATTAGAAACCCCCTTACTTTTTAAATATTCTATATACAATTCATATAAAGTTGATTTACCACATCTTCTTATACCTGTAACAATTTTAATTAATTTTTTATCTTTAAATTGAATTAACTGATTTAAATATTCGGGTCTTTCTATCATCTGTATCCCTCCATAAACATTATAGCAGAAAGTTATATTTTTGTAAATTATATTTTACAAAAACGTCAAAATACTTAGTTTTGTAAAATGTAATTTATTATTATTCAAGTCCCTTATTTTTAAAATTATTTATCAATATTTGATAATATTGTACAGTAACTAGATAATTGAGACTTAAAAAAAATATGAATTTAGAGAATTAATTGGTTTAGGTTATTTACCAAATTCAATATTTCAATTATTACAGAACAATTACATAATTTTTAAATTTGATACAAAGTTATGACATAATTGACTATAAGAAATTTAAAAAATTTTTAATATAGAGCCAAAATAAAAATAGCAAAACGAATATTTTTTTTCTTTTCTACTACTGTTTCTATCTCAACTGTTTTATCAATACCTGGAACATAAGAATGAGCAAGACTTAATTTTGCTTTACAATTGATACAAATTTGATCCCCAGGATGGGTTTCATAACCACACTTTTCACACCTCATGTTTATCACCCTTTATTATGTCTTTATTTTACCATAAGGAAAAATAAAAGAAAAGAAGAATTCATTGCTAAATTCTTTCTAAATCCTGTTTCAATTCTTTTACGTTTTTATAATTTAAATTTTTATCCTCTACTAGAGTTTTTCCTAATATAGAATCAAGAAGGAAAGGTGCTCCTATTACATGTTCCGTAATAGATAACTTTAACGATTCTTTTTCAATGATGATTTCATTTTTTGTTAAACCATAAAAAAGATTTTCTCCCGTAAATAATTGATACATAATAATTCCAAAAGCATAAATATCATAGGATACATCTGCCTTTTTTTCATAAATTTGACTAAGAGAACAATATTTAATCGTTCCATATTCTATTTGTTCTCCTATAAAAGCAGAACTTCCCCAATCTAGTACATAAACCATTCCTTCTTTAGAAATCATAATATTATTTGGCTTCAAGTCACAATGGATAATATTTTTAGCGTGCGTATATTCTAATATAGTACACAATTGAATTAAAAAATTACGTGTTGTCTTTCTATCATAGAATGTTTTATCTTGCAATAGCTCTCCTTCAATATATTCATAAAGAATATAATGCTGTTCTTTATTATATTCAACTATTTTAGGTACAAAAGGATATTCTTTTAATAAATTGACTTTTTCATACTCATTTTGTAATATTTTTAACGTTGCCTCATTAATTGTAGCCAGCTGTTTTTTTAAATATTTTTTATTATTACTAGAAATAACTTCACAATAAAAATTATCTTTCTTCATCTTTTAATCTCCTGACTACTTTCACGACTCACAATTTCCGTAATATCCATTTGTTCTATTAGATAATAATTATTTGCATCTTCATTTTCATTTATACAAGCATAATCAAAATCATTAAAATCTACTTCTACTATGGTATAGATGGCTTCACTATTGGCAATTTTAATTTTGTCTCCAACATTTAATTTTTCACTTATAAAAGGATTTTTTCTTTTTTCTTCTAAATAATCATAGTACTCTTTTCCTTTTAAAATTTTTCCATCCACAGTTTCATATTGTATTTCATTTGTATAAAGTTCACTTGTAAAATTACCTTGTTCTTCCATTTATATCACTCTCCTTTAGATTATAGTATGTTTATTTTATAAGCACAATCCCCATTAAAATTCTTTTATTTTATCTAAACTATAAGACTTTTTATACTTCCGAATGAACTTCCTCATCTTTTACATTAGACATTTGGACAGATGAATTTTTATTTTTTATAGTGTTCATATCATCTAATTGTTCAATATTTATTGTTTCTTTCTTAACATTCGAAGTTTCAATAGGAATTGCATCTACTTGAATAATATATTGTCTGCTTTCCTTATTATAAATCGGAGCAGATTTTACTTTATATTGCATATTTCTAGGTAATAATAACTCTTGTTGGTTATAGCCTCCTACTCCAGTAAATGATTCTAAATACATAGCTTTCATACCTTTTGGTAACTCAATTCTTAACAAAATTTTTCTTGTCGAATTTATATGAGCTGGCAACACACTAGTACTAGAATGAGCACTATCATTTAAAATTGTTCCAATTCTGATATCCTTTAATTTAATTTGTTCTCCATTTGAATATAATTGATTAACACCACGGTAAACCAACAAATTATCTTGTAGTCCTGGACTTTGTTCTATCAAATTATCTAATATTTCATTTATTTGTTCTACACTCAAAGAATCTGATATTGGATGATTAGGATGAGATTCGTTATATTCTCGCTTACATTCATTTAAATAGTCTTCTATAAATTCAAGTTTTGTTCCATCCATTCTATAATTATCATAATAAGTTACTGCATTTCTATTATAAGCCGCTAAGGCTGGACCAAAATATCGTGTAAACATATAAATGGTTTGTTTCTCTATATTTGTTAAATTTAACTGTTCATTGTTCATGTACTTTATCAATTGTTTCTGTTCATCGGAAAGATATTTTTCTAACACATTATATAAAAGTTGTTCATCCATGTCTCCTACAAGTATATTTTTTCTTACTTTTTGATTATTTTCATCTAGTTTCATTTCATATGTTATACCCTCTATACCGTGAAACATATTTTCTTCTATATCATATAAGTATTGCTTTGCATCATGAAAATAATTAGCAACTTCTTGTCTATTAAGTAAATTGACATTATTAGAAGAATCACGATGATAAATAGTATTTACAACTGTATTAAAAGATTTTTGAAAACGATTTAATTCATCTAAACTTTCATTTTTTGATTTTAAATCATAAAGCAATTTTTGTTTTAAAGTAGAAATTTTATTTTTAATATTTGTAAAGCCATTTATTTTTAATTTTTCTGTTGTTTCTAATTTTTCTGTTGTTTCCATGTCCCGATTAGAATCTAAATCTGCATTTTTCATTTCCATATAAATTTGTTCTATTTCTTCAGGTTTGTAATTATATATACCTTTTTCCATATTATCTGCAATAGCTGAATACTTTATATCCATCATTTGGAGCCATTCTTCACCAAATAGTTCTTTAGAAATTTCTAAAGCTGTTTGCATATCATAAAATTTCATTCTTGTAAAATCAGCAAATTGTTCATCAAAACTTCTAGATGGATTGGCTTGAAAATAATTTTTATCATGTGTACGTAAAAAACCATTATCATAAATTGTACTATAATAAGGATTATCCCCATTATAAATACTATCTACAATACCGCAGATAACATCATAAATCTGCATTGTTTCATCATTATCACACATATAAAAGAAATTGTTTTTTCCCCATTCATTTTTATATCCACTAAGAATATATTCTTTTATCTTTGCTTTATCATTTGCTTCTATCAACTGATTAACTGTTTCTGGTTTATCCTTCTTAATTTTACAAGCATCTTCTAAAGATTCTCGAAGAGAAGTAGGATTTTCCATTATTTTTTCTATTTCTGCATCAAAAGTTTCTTTATTATATTCCATGTAATTATTTACATCTATAATAGATTGTTGCCATAATCTTTCTTTGTAATCGCGTGCTTCTTGTAAAAAAGATTCTATCTTTTTAGGATTATTCTTCCATTTTGTTTTTATATTTTCTGAAATATCTGAATATTCATCTGGTACATGAACTCCATCAATTAAATGAAAAAGTGCATGGCCAAGTTCATGAGAAAATGTTCCATTACTAATCTCAATTTCTCTTTGAATGTCAAAAGTACCATTATCAAATATATAATTTGTATCCCTAAACAAAGTTTTACCTAAAGTCTGAATATCGTATAAATTTATTTTTAGGACATTTTCTAATTTATTAATATTATTTACAATTTTTTTAGTACTTTCATCTCCCGTATTTAAAGCATGCAATAAAACATCACTAAACACTTTAGCAGAACCATAATCCATATTATCAATATTGTTTCTAATATAATCTTGAGCGGACTTAGGTAATTTATTAAAATTAGAATCTAACGTTATATTTTCTATATTATCAGCATTCAAAACTTCTATATTTCCCGTGTTATTAGCCTGCAAATCTAAAGATTTATTTTTGGGATTTTTAAATAAGGAATTTAAATAACTATCTTTAATGGATTGAACATTCTTTTTATTATTAACATAAGCTTCAATTTTTTTTCCTTCTTCAGTATTTTTATAATTATCATATACATCTTTTGAGACAGATTCATAAACTAATTCATCATTTTGTTGCTTTAATATAAAATATTCTTTGGTTGCATTTTGATTTGTTAAATCAAATTTTCCATCATAACTAATTGCATGATCATCCAGATTTCTTATTTTTAATTTTGAACTTTCGATAACATCTGTTGTTGGCATAACTTTAATGGCTGTTGCTGTCAAAGGCAAATAATCTAAATTGGTTGCAAAAGCACCTACATCAGGAATTTCGGAAAAAAAGAAAGTTTTTGGATTTCCATAAGAAGCATTTATACCACTAGGTTTAATATAACCACTTTGAAGAATTTGATCTGCCGCATTGGTAAAATGATACAAACCACTTTTTTCAATTTTCTCATTTATTCCAACAAAATTATTCGTATTTTTATATACATATCTTTTTAAATTTGATTCTAAAGTAAGTCGCAATGATTGTGGTAACGAAAAATTATTATATTTTAAACCAGTTATTTTATTTTGAGTTTGAACATTTTGTTTTACTATTTGTGCATTAATTTCACTAGCTACTAGATTTGGTGAATTTAAAATTCCACCCGTAATGGCTCCATAAATAGCACTCTTTTCTGCATTTTTTGTTACTTCTTTTAGATCAATTTCTTCATTAAAAATTTTATATCGCATTAAAGCATCTACATATTCTTGTGAACCTTCTTCTATACCTTCTTTTAACATAGAGTGTGCAAATGTTTTTAAACTAGTAACATTAACATCACTTAATCCTGGTATTGCTCCTAAAAATCTTTCTAAAGTTGTTTCTGATACCCCAGATAAAACTCCATATGCTACGGCATGTTTCAATTCTTTACCTTCTACCATCGCACTATGATAGCTACTACCTCCAGCACTTATTCCCATACTAATACTACCTACCGCTGGTGTACAAAGAATACCTAAGGCCATACTTGGTAACATGTTTCCAATACTTTGGGATATTTCATAATTATTATCGAGTATTCCATCGTATTTTTCCGTATTTTGTAATGCTTCTAAAATATACATAGATTCATATTCATCTTCACTATAAATTCTCGAATCAATTTCTAAATTATTTTCAATTCCTAAAAGGGAAGAAGCATATGCCCCTACTCCTTTTATTGCATTTGCAAATCCGCTAAAATGCAACTCTGTTCCATCTCCAACACCTTTTGCTGTTACTTTCACATGATTTTTTAAAAAACTTGATAACCTTTTCTTGGTTTCTTCATTCGCTTTTTCATCCTCTAAACCATTTAAAAACTTTTGAGCTTTTATATATCCATTTAATTGATTGACACTATTTTTAGTGGCAAATAAATATTCCTCTGCTGTATCTTTACCACATTTTTCCCATAAGTAATTATACATTTTTGCAAGTTCAGGATTCGTTTCCGATGCTTTTAGTAAACTTTCTAGTTCTCCTTTATGCTCTATTGTAATTTGATCTCGATTGAAGCTTTGATTTAATACTCTAAATTCTTCTAAAGGACTCACCTTTATTCCATCTTTATTTGCTGTTCGGTAGGAATCTAAACTTAGTGTATCATACGTATAATCTTGATAATCCTTAGTCAAAGGTAATAAGTCATAAATCACACATTTTTTTAATTCATTTGTTTTTTCAATAGAAGCTTCTAAAGTTGCTTTATCACTTTTTAAATCATTTAATCTTTTACTAAATTCTTGATATGTAAGAAATCCTGTTGATTCTTTTACTGAATTTGTTAATTCTTTTTCATTCTTAGCAAGAGTATCATACCATTCCTTTATGGTACTATCTTTTTCTTTACATAATTTAAATAACGCATCAAAACTTAATTTTTTTAATTCTTCTTCTGTTATTCCTAATTCTTTTAATTTATCTTCATTAACCCCTAATGTTTTATAATCACTAATTGCACCTCTGGCATCAGATTCTACTACTCTTTTTTGATCTTCCAAAAATTCATATTGTCTATTAAAACCTTTTTCAAAAGGTAATAATTTTGCTAATTCTTCATCTACTATTTTTAATAATTCATTATATTCATCAATTTCTTTTTGGTACGCTTCTTCATATGTACTAAGTAAACTTTGAAAGTCATCACTTTCAATACTTTCTAATAAATTGGCATTATCAGCATAGGCACCTAAATCCATATTAAAATTGTTATTAGCATCATTTAAGTTTTCTGTATCAAAAGTAGCCTTTTGAATTGTATTTAAGTTTGGAGTTTCTAAAGAAACATGTAGAACTGAAAAAATATCTTCGTCGGTTAATTTTAATTTTTTTAAGGAATTACGATATTGTTCTACAGAGCCTTTTGTACTTGAATCAAAAATATTTTGTGTTCCAATATTACTTAAATTTTGTTCAATAGCTTCTAAATCATTGGTATATTCACTAATATATTCTGAAACGTTTTCAATATTCTTAGCAATCGTTTGATAATTTTTATTAATTTTTTCTAAATATTTGGATACCAATGTACCGCTCGAATTAAATCCATTTGGAATAAAAGTATTTTTTTTATTTTGATAGTAGGTTTTAAAATTTTTCATTTTATCTACATTTATTTTCATTGCACTCGTATTAGCATAAAATCGTTCCATCTAAATACATCCTTTCTAAATAGAGGCATGAAAAAATAACCTACTCTACATTAAATAAATTTTAGCATATTTTTAGATTGCTTTCAATGACTTAATAGGTTATCAATCGTTTTTTCTAAGGTGGTAATATTTCGAGTTTTAGTAGCTATTAAATTACTTTTAGCGTTAATTTGGTTCACTACACCTTGATCAAGAATTGTTCTTTCTTCTTCATATTCTTCTCCATAATCATCTATATAAGAATATATTTCCGTTTTATATTTATGTTTTTCTAGCTCTACAATCTCTGCTTTTAAATTTTTTATTTCTTTTTCTAAAGTTTGAATTCTAATGATGTGTTCACAAGCGGTTTTTAAAGTGGTTAAGTTTTTTTTCAAAGTAGAAACTGAACCGATTTTAGAACTCGCCATAATTTCATCTGTTTTTGTTTTAATCACACCAGTAATAGAAGAATATAAAACATCAGAATTTGTTAAATTGGCTTTTATTGTTTCCAGACTATAAATTGGTAATTCATTTAAAGCAGACTCAATTGTATTTTTTAAGGATTCTGCTGAAACATTTGAATATTTACTCATCATATCAAATTCCTCTAAAACTTCATATAATTGCTTATTCCGTGATCTGTTTTTCGATAATTTTCAACAACAGCATCCAAATATACTTTTACATTATAAAATTTAGTATTCACACTTTCCATATTATTTAAAATCATTTTTACTTGTTCAAAAAAATAGTTTCTTGTTTCAGAATTCCAATTGGCATTATTATAAATAATTTTATAAGATTCTTCCAGGGAATCCATGATTGTATTAATTTTTTTAAAAAAAGAATTTAATGCCGTAGCATAATTTTCTAGTTCATTATAATCGCAATACATAGTTATCCCTTCTATTCTATATTCAGTTCTTTATTTAAATATTGTGTATCTACTATCTCTTCTGTTTTTACATAGCCTTTTACAAATTCATTAAAAGATTCTATTTGCTTTTTAAAATTATCTAATTCACTCATAAAGTCATTCATTTTTGTCAAAAAATTAGAATATTCCTTTTTTTTCCAAATATTTCCAATATCTGCTATAGTTTTTTCTATATCATTTGTATTGGATTCCAAATCTTCAATATATCCTTCACATTTATTTGTTTCATTTCGAAGTATTTTGGTATTTGCTAGAATTATCATAGTATCACCCTTTTATAAATAAGTTTTTAAATTATTTAAAAACTTATTTATAAAAACCACTTTAGTGGTTTTTAACGTGCTACATCAGCATTTTGAGCATTTTCTGCTGCTTGTGAAATATTAGATATACATATTTCTAAATTGCTTAATACAGTTTTCATATTTGTTGTTAAAGTTTCTAATAATTCATCATGAGCACTTGCAGCAGCTTCTCCATCCCATAAACCAGTTCCATCATTTACCTGCATAATTTCTCTTTCTAAGTTTCCATATACTTCTGTTAAGCGTTCTTTAATTGACTTTAAGCTTCCGCCAATTTCTAAAATTCTTGCATAATCATAAACTACTGCTTCTTGTCTTATTATTTCAGGAACATAATCAGAAATATTAGAATAGCTTAAATTCATAGCTCCCGCTACGTTAGTATTTCCTCCTAAATTTGAAACTTCTAAGTTTTCAACATTTTTGTTTACAGAATTCATTGCTTCTTGAAAAGATGTACCAAAAGCATTAATAAATTGAATTAAAGCCTTATGCGTTGCTGTAAAATCTTCATAGTTTTTTGCAGCGGCAGCTCCTGTCCATACATTTGGTTGAGCTAATGCATCCATTTGTTGTCCGAACTCTTTTGAACAACTTGAGATATTTTCGTCTAAATATCTTGCAACTTTGTTAGACCATTCATTAATTCTAATAGGGTCATATCTAAATATTGCCATTTTTTTACCTTCTTTCTATTGTATACATCATATACTATTTAAAGCATAACATGAAAGATTAAGAATTTCAAAAGAATTGTAAACAACTAGACTTTACTTTACATTTTATATATACAAAAGAAGAAAAGCTTTTGAGCTTTCTTCTTTTATTTCAAAAGTTTATTTTTTATATCTGCAATATATGAGATAAATTTATATCGTTTACTATTTAAAATAGATTCATTTTCCTGTTTTAATAAAATATTTTCATTTGTTGTTTCGTGTATCTCATTTTTTAAATTTTCATTTTCATTAATTTTAGAACTTATTTCATTTTTTAAAATTTCTATCTCCTCAATTTTAGAGTTCAAATTATTTATTAGTAAATTATTTTCATTAATTTTTGCATTTAAATCATTCGTTAGCATGTCATTTTTAGTGATAATACTTGCATTTTTTTCTTTTAATATATTATTATTTTGAATCAATTTTTCATTGTCAGATTGCAATTCATTAATATTTGAAATATAGTGAGAACTATTACATAATTTTGAAACTATTATATAAGAATTATTTTTTATACTTTCAGAAAATTTATTTTCTAATTTTGTAAAAATTGTTGAATTAACATTATACTTTTTAAAAAGTGTTTCCATAAATATCTTATCTATATCATAAAATGTGTTATATATGGCACGATAAAGTATATATTCAATCGGAACATTTTTTTCATACCATTCTTGATCAAATAAAATGTATTCATTATTTTGTACAATAATATTATTTGGAATAATATCTATTATTCCATTTTCATAAAAATGCATTTTTTCTAATTCCTTTTTTGATATATTCATTTTATACTTATCAAAAATAGTATTAGAAGTATTCTCAATTTTATTTCCACAACTTACTTCTATTAGCTTATAAAGTTTATCAAATCTTATATAAATATTTTCAAAATCCTTATTTTTGTAATAATTTATTAAAATATTATTTAAATTTTCTCCCTCTATTTTATCTGTGTAAATTCCATATTTATAACTATGTGTTACAGCAATTTTTATTCCTTTGTCTTTTAAATAATTATATATTTCTTTTATTTCGTTTAATTTTCCAATAGCTTCTTGATTAAAAATTTCTTTATAAAACTTATTATCTTTTAAATAAGTACAAAAATTGTATTTAATATCTCTATATTCATTATTAAATTTAGCATATTTAACAATTTGTTCTTCTTTTCCTTTTGACAACTCAATAAAATAAGAATTAGCAAAAAAATCTACCTTTTTATTAGCATAAATTTCTTTAAATAAATTATGTTCATTCATTACCAAATTCATTTTAGTATAATAATAAGGTGGATACTCGGTGTATAAATCTTTTTGTATTGAAAAATCTGTATATACAACTTTAGGAAATTTATAATCAGGAAATAAATAATAAAAATTAATGTTTAATTCACATTTTTTGGCTAATTCTTCTAATTCATTTTTGCTAAATGTTTTGACATCATCGTTTTGAACATACCCATTAATACCATCAAATGGTATATTTGTATGGTCCTCATTGGCTCCACACCAATACTTAAGACCAAATTTATTTTCTATGGCTATTAATATTTTCCCAGATGGTTTTAAATTAAATTTTAACTTTTTTATAAAATCTTCATATGGATTTTCTGAATCCATATAAAGTTTCCCATATTCTAATACTCCGTTTAGTAGTATGTAATCATATTTTTCATTTAAAACTATATCTTTATAATTTCCAACAATTATTTCCAAATTTTTAGCATTTTTATTTCTTTCTAAAATTGCAGTTGCGCGTTTTTTAGATAATTCGATACTTGTTACTTTTTTACATTTTCTACATAATTCTTCAGTAATAGCACCCATTCCAGCTCCAACCTCTAGAATTGTACTATTTTTTTCAAATGGATACCATCTTATCACATTTTTTCGCATGTCAGATAAATGATAAAAAACTGGCCAGGAACTATCTTCTTCAAATGCCTTTTCATAATTATCAGGATATTTTTTAATATATTCGATTATTTTATCTTCGATATCACCATCACTATAAGAATCACTACCATTATAAAATTTTAAATTTAATTTCATATTTAGCTCCTTCTATTTTGTTCTTTTATTAGTTTTAATCATTGTGTCAAAAAATAAACACTTATTTTAATATAAATATGATAACACAATTTATTTTTTTGAACAAGATAACCAATTACCTAATTAAATATTAAGCAAAAGAAATACCATAACAATTATTTAAGTACCCCCCCCCCAGGCAATATTTTTTCATTATAAATCTTTTCCTTTTTTCTAGTAAATTTGAAAAAAGATTTCCAATCATAATTATCAATTATCTCAGTCATTAAGTAACCCATAAAAACCGAAGCAAAAAAATATATTAAAAAAACACCAGTTGGCCATATAAGCATTACATGTTTTATAAACGGAGCATTACTTGTCCAATTATTTATAATTAATAAATGCCAAATATAGATTCCATATTCATATTTTGAAATAAATAGTAAAATTTTACTAAAAATCGAACGTAATTTCCATTTCATAATACTAAATGAATACATCAATAATCCTAAAACAACTGCTAAAATACTATACCAAACATAAGCCATTACACAATCACTATAAATGCCAGTATTTTTTAAAAATGGGATTCCATTAAAAGTTATTAGACGTAAAACATAATATAAACCAACTAATGAGCATAGAAAAATCATACAATTTAAATATTTATTAATCGGTTTTTTTTCTAAATTTAATTTTGCTATAAACATTCCTAATACAAAAAAGTTAAGGGATGTAAATATTTGATTTCCATAATTAAAATATAAAACTACATTAGTATTGTTAGTTGGCGCGAGCAAGTAATGAAAAACAAAAAACTTTAAAAATATAGACATAACAAATGAACCTATCAAAGTCAATTTAGGTATTTTTTCCAATATTTTAAAAAGAAAAGGAGCCAATAAATAAAATTGGAATATTAATGCCAAAGTCCAACACACTCCACTTATAGCACCAGAAAGTTTATAAAAAAAATTATGAAAGAAAAAAAGATGCGAAACCAATGTAAGAATATGTCCTTTTGTTAAATAAGCAGCATTTGAAGTAAGCAATAGTAAAATTAATAATGAAATGTAATATTGTGGTGCAATTCTTAAAAATCTTTTGGCAATAAATTTATGATACACAAATTTTTCTCCACTTAACTTTTGCCTCTTCAAAGAATTATAAATTCCATATCCACTTAAGATTAAAAAGATGGCAACACCTACAATTCCACCATATATTAAAAAAGTATTTACAATTGGATTCTTGGCATAAAGTCCAGTAATAGCATTTACGTGATAAAACAAAACCATTAAAATTGCAATTGCCCTTATAATATCCATATTTTTATTTTTTTTCATAATTCACATCCTATTTTATTACTCAAAATCACTTTATTATTTTTTTGACTGCTTTTTTTATAAATGGCGGAACTTTTATTTTCGACATAATTTTCCATTTTAATGTATTTAATATCCAAGCGGAATTATCTACCACAATTGTAGAATTATAAAAATAAGAATTCCTTTTTATATAATCTTGAATTTTGTCTACATCGATTTCTAAGTTTTTTCCATGCCCGTCATAAATTTTAATATATTCTCGAACCATTTCTTTAACACTTTTTATTTTATAAAGGTTAATACTATCTACAATTGTATTGTATTCTTCTGTATTTGATAAAATTTGATTTATTCTATCCACAACTTGACCAGCTTCTGAAGGATATGGAATTGTCCATCCAAGTTTAAATTTTTTAAGTCTCTCAGCAATAGCACCCATATTATAAGAAATTACAGGAATTCCGCAAGCAATCGCTTCCGTTAATGTATAAGAGTATGTTTCTGGCCAAATTGAAAATAAACAAATTAAGTCAATATGATTTTCCTCCAAAATATTTTTTAATTCTGATCTTTCATATCTACCATGATTTATAAAATGTGATGTACTTTCTTGTAATTTACTATCAAATATTCCAAATAAATGAATTGTTATATTATTCAATTTTTTATATGTAATTAACTCTTCTAATAATTTACTTCCTTTATGATTTCCAATTGCTCCAATAAAAGCAATGTTATATTTTCTTTTACTTTCAATATATTTTGCTGGAGATTTTGTTATATTAATTCCATGCTCAATTACTGAAATAGAAAGATTAGGATAAGTCTTTTTTACTTCTTCTTTTGCACTTTCTGAAGGTGCAATAATTTGATTTACTACTGAAAATAATTTTTTCCATTCCTTTCTCCAAGAACAAATATCAACGCTTTCTTTCAATACATATGCTAAACATTCATTACATTTTTTTTCGGAAGGCTTATTACAATAATTTTGATTTTTATAAATTTTATTAATGAGAGGACAGGCGCAAAAATAGTCATGCAAAGTAAGTATAGCATAAATTTTTCTTTCTTTAATAATATCCGCTATATCAAAATAATGTCCGATTAAATGATGAATATGTATTATGCTAATTCCAAATGTATCAATAATATTTTCTAACATTTTTTTGTATTCAAAATTATAAAATTTTAGCATATGAAATTCATTTACTGAAGGAAATTGAATAATAGTCTCATTATCTTCCCAATAGGAATATAATTTATACCAATTATCCTCAAGTGTTAAAACATGGAAATTATATTTACTGCGCATATTTTTAATTAAATCCATAGCATGAAGAGTCGTACCACCAAGATTACTCTCTTTCCAATCATGAATTATATACAAAATATTTGTTCTTCCTTTTCTTTTTTCAAGGTTTAATGCTACATTCATTGAAATATTTTTTATAGGATTGTTAACACACCATGCATCCAATCTATCTTTATATATAGGGTACTTTTTTTTCAACTCTTCTAAACCTGATTCAATCAATTCTTTTTTATCTTCAGCAAAAGATTGAGATTCCTTATGATATATATAAGTATCGTCACATAATAAATGTCTGTAACCTTTGTTTAATGCTCTAAAACAAAAGTCATTTTCTTCACCATAACCCCTTCCATAAGTTTCTTCATCAAAATAACCTACTTCATTTAATACATCTCTTTTAATATATAAACAAAAACCATGCCCCGTAGGAATTTCGGGATATTCCCTTTTAGAACATTTTTCTACTAATTCTGCCATCTCCTCTAAGCTTAAGCCTTTTGGGATATCATTTGGTACAAAACTTTTGGGTACAGAAGCTAAAGTAGCATTATTTGATAGTGGTGTAACAGTTGCAATTTTTTCTCCACTATAAGCACATTTTTGAATTTTATCTAACCAATTTTTTGTTACCTCTGTATCAGAATTTAATAGTAATACATCATGGTCCGAATAATGCATTCCTCTATTAACTGTACCAACAAAACCTAAATTTACTTTATTAAAAAGTACAACTAAATTAGGATATTTATTCTTATAATTTTCCAATAATATTTTTATTCTTTTATCTGTACTTTTATCATCAATTAATACTAAACAATTATTTTTTAAATCCGTATTTTTTATTACAGATTCAATACATTCTACAACACAATCATAAGCATTATAAATTGGAATAATAATGTCACACTTCTTCATACTAACCTCCAGAATTTTGATACAACTAGTTTTCTAGTAGTTCCATTGCATTATTATTATAACATAATGTGTATATGAACTGCAATAAACTAACGTAAAAAAAAGTATAACAGAGTCCTTTAAATACAAGAATTTCAATTATTTCTTAAAAATTATAAATTAAAAAAATATTATTTTATTAATCGTTTTATCTTTTCTAAACCATCAACTGCCAAAATCCAAAATATTGGAAGTAGAGAATATATATATCTTGATTTTATCTCCCAAAAAAAGTAAAAACAAAACATACCAATTATAAAGTAAAATAATAGATCTTTTGTATTTTTAACAGCTTCCACTTTTTCTTCTTTTATAATTCCAATCAAAGATAATGTTATTAATACAATATATTGACCTTTCATTAAATAATCTAACGCTTTTCGTATTGTCGAATTTTCTGGATCTAATACATAGCTTGTTATGGCTGTTTCATATTCATATGAATCTTGTAATCCTGCTCCAAAAGCATATCTTTCAGTTTGAAAAGTACCTTCCGTCCAAAGCCAATATTCTTTTTTTAAAAACAATTTTATTAATCTTTTTATTCCTAAATCTTTGCATCTATTAATTATATCTATTGCTGTCCATTCTGTTGAAAAGCTTCCATCTTGGAACCCAAATTCTGTTTCATTCATCCCAATTTGGATATATGACCATATTGGATATTGTAAATTCTTTTGATTTTCAGGTATATATATTTTTTTAAGTGGAATGTATAATAAATTACAAATAATAAATGTTACTACTATAACTATTAACACTTTGTAATTAGACTTTTTTAATATTAAATACATACCTTCCGCAATAATTAATATTATCCCTACTGGTCTTATTATATATTGAAAAAATGATAATAATGATAATAAAAAAATGTCCTTATTTTTTAATTCATGTTTAGTTAAAATGTATATAACAATAGTAGTTAACATCGTAAAAATGATATCATTATATACATGATTCACATATAAAAACATGGGTATCGATGTCAAGCCCAAAAGTAAAACTAATTTATTGTCCTTTTTGTAAATATTATTATAAATTTTATATGAAAAATATATAATTAACAAATTACAAACTACATTTCCTAATTTTATAGCAAAAACTTTAGGATAAATTTTCAATATTAGCCAAAAAAGTAATGTCATTGGTAAATTATTAGGACATCTATATAAATACTCCATTCCTTCATTAAAATTACTTAAAGCAACTTGAACAATATTAAGCATATCTGAAAATGGTTTTAAAGGAACAAATTTTAAATACAAAAATTCTAGTATAAAATAAAACGAAAATAAAGCGAAAATAAAACTATTTATATTTATTTTTTTCTTTATTAATTTATATATCCATACTATAAAAATTAAACTAATTATTGTGATAAATATACTTAAATAATTCCAAATATTATTTAGTTGAAATGATGGCATATCTATATACAAATACACAGAGTTAATACATAACATTCCTAATAAAATACAGATAAATAAAGTCATTATAAAAATTTTTGAAAATTTATGTACTAATATATCAATTTTTTTCAATTTAATCATACTCCAATAAATTATAATTTCAAAAACCACTTCAATTTTTTATTTTCTTTTTTATTTCTTTAAAATCTTTTAGAGATTGTAAACCTATTACAAAAATTTTTTTTAAATTAATAGAATTTTTTCCACCTTGGCGAGGCTTAAAAGTAATTGGAATAAAAGTTACCTTTTCATTATTATTAATCATTAAAACAGTCAGTATAACATTTGATAAATAAAATTTTTCAGGAATTTGTTTATAGTATTTTTTCAAAATTTCATTATTCATTAATCTAAAAGGTGCGTTAGCATCAGTAATATTTAATTTAAATATTAAAAATAATATTAATTTCAACATCTTGGTAACAAAAACTCTCATTAAACCATCTTGACGATGATTACGAAATCCTATAATAGCATCATATTCGTTTCTTTTTTCCCAAAATTTCCAAAAATCTTCAGGACTTGTTTGGTCATCAGAATCAGTTTGAAAAATATATGAAGCATTTTGTTTTAATGCATAATCATAACCATATAAAATGGTAGCACCATGCCCTTCATTACACTTATTTAGTGGTTCTAAATATTTAAATTTTTTTTTAATTTTACATAATATTTGAAAAGTTTTATCTTTAGATCCATCATTAATAACTACTAATTTAGAATCATTTCCTACTTTCTTTACAACATCGTGCCACTCTCTTACAACATTTTCTATATTTTCCTCTTCATTATAGGCTGGCATTATTATATATAATTTGTCTTTTAATTCTTTTTGGACATTTTTCTTCATTTTAATTTTTCCTCCTATATGTAATTGTTTTATTTAAAATAAATTGTAATATTGCAATAAAAATAATAGAAAATATTTTAATAATTATTTCATTTAAATGCATAATTTTAACAAAAAATAACATAAAAAGCATAGATAAAAACAATCCAACGTAACCTATCATAAAAAAAGAAACAAACTTTTTCATTAAAAATTCTTTTTGCTTAAAATTTAAAAATGTATTAAGTATAAAACTTAATGCTATTCCAACATTTATTCCTATAAAATTTGAAAAAAATAAATTAACATTTAAATGCCTCAATAAAGTGAATACTAAACCATCCATAGTTGATGTAAATAATCCAATTAATCCATATGCAAAAAGTTCATTTAAAGTTTGAAACTCATTATTTATTTTTTTTACTAAATTCATAAGCGATTTATTCCTCAAATTTCATATCAGTAACATATAATCTTCAAACATAATTTTTTTAATTTATAATTTTTATAAAATATGTTAATTTTAATTATCCTTATTACTAATTCATGCAAATTATAACATACCCCCCCCCCGAAGTCAATTTATACTATAATTTTTTATTACTTTAACGTTAATTTTTATTTGGAATTCCGTTTTTATATTAAAAACGGAATTAAGTCTGATTACAGTATAATTAAAAGCATCCTATTGAGTTAAAAACGGAAATAACTCTGTTATTTTGTATGCAACGATTTCCCTCCCTTCAGTCAAAATTAAAAGACTTATATCCATTTTTTTGTTTTAAATCCGAAATAAGTCTAGTAAATTAAACAAATTTTTATAAACCTGCATTTAGTCTACAAATTTGCGATTTTTATAATATAATTTTAATTCATTTGTTTTAATAAAAAAGTAGATCTTCCCTTTAAGAAGTATCTACTTTTAAAAATCATTTTATTTTACTTTTCTTCTTTAATCTTTTCAATTTCATCCTGAGTTAAACCAGTTATTTCTATTATTTGTTCTATTGTATTAACTCCTAATTGAAGCATCTTCTTGGCTGTTTCAATTGCTTTTTCATTCTTACCATCATCAACACCCATTTGATACATTCCTGCTTCTTCTAGTTGCTTCTTGTCATAGAATAAATAAGCATCTAATGCTT
>CANRBV010000006.1 GCA_947628965.1 uncultured Bacilli bacterium
TTAATTGATTTAATTAATCAGAATGCCAACAATTCATCTGTTTAAATTTTGACTTTCTTTGGGGTAAGGGGAAGTCTACCCTTTTTTAAGTATTTTTAAAATAAATTTTGTTTTTTTTCTTTTCAGACTAAAACCTCTATCCGTAATTATTTTTTCATTCTTTAAAAATGTATTAGGAAAACTCACCCTTGTATATAAGTATTTTTATTTCAGAAAAATAATTTCTCGATATTCAACATTGTTCTAAACTCAAAATTGATAAAGATAGTATAACATTTTTTCAATGAATTGTAAATTTTAGCATCTATTATACTAAAAGGAATGTGAATGTTTTGAATACAATACAAGAATATTTAAAATGGCGCGGAGATATTTCATTTTTACAAGAGGGTTTAAATGAAGTAGATAGTTTACTTTTTTGTACTTTTACGTACTTTGATTTAGAAAAAATAATAACGCATGAAGAAAAAATTTCAATTCTAAATCTATATGAACGATTCTTAAAGTTTAAAAATAAAGATAAAAAAGAAGAAGTAGAACTTTTTAAAAACTTAAGTCAAAGCAAACGCTTTCAAGATGTTTTTGTAACACTCTATTTTAATGAAATCGATAAAGAAAAGGAAATGCAAATAAGTGGAATGACTTTTGTACTTCCAAATAATACTATATTTGTAGCTTTTAAAGGAACAGATAGCACCTTAACAGGATGGAAAGAAGATTTTAATATTAGTTATTTGGATACAATACCAAGTCAAATAAAAGCAAAAGAATATTTAGATAAAATTCTAATGCATACAAATAAAAAAGTATATATAGGTGGACATTCTAAAGGGGGAAATCTGGCAATGTATGCAAGCATTTATTGCAAAGATTTTACTAAAGTTGTAAAAGTTTATAATTTTGATGGTCCAGGTTTTGACAATAAAATTGTTCTTAGTGAGAATTATCAGAGTAGAAAAGAAAAAATGGTAACCTATCTTCCTAAAGCTGGCATTGTAGGCAATATTTTAAATAAGGATATGAAAACTATAATTATTAAAAGTACACAATTAGGCTTATTACAGCATGATCCTTATTCTTGGAAAGTGGAACAAAATCATTTTATTTATGCACAAGTTTTAAATGAAGAAGCCAAAAAGATAAGCAATATTTTAGATGATTTAATAGAAAAGATTCCCAATAATCAAAAAGAGAAAATGATTACATTTGTCTATGATGTTTTGGATTCTGTTCATTTAAGTGAATTAAATAAAAGTCTTAAAGGTTTGCTATCCAAGTATAAATTTAATTTAGATGAATTTACTATAATAAAAAAGATTTTACCTATACTATTAAAAATATGTCAATAAGAATTTTTTTAATCTAAATTTCTTGCTTTTTATATAAAAAGATTTATAATATTCATACAATTTGAAAGGAAAATAAATATGAATTTTGGATTAAAAAAGTATAGTATTGATAATTATTATTATGCTGAAATTAAAGTTATTGATGTCAAAAATGAGAATAAAACAGCAATCTATCATACAATTCTTTTAAAAAAGGATAATGCTTTGATTGATTTACGTTATCCGTTTAAAAAAATAAAAGAAGAAAATATCAATGTAAAAGAACATAATATTATATACTGGAAATATCCTATTATTGACTTTCTCTTTCAAACCAATTTTAATATGTCTGAAATTAAGGATTTTCGTCCATTACACATGATGCTGTTTTTTTATAAATATAAAAATTTATTAATGTATTTAGCGAATTATCTTCAATCTGTACAATACTCTATTGAACAAAACGATGTGATAAAAAAAGATAGAAAATTATTTTAATAGCACGATATTAAATAAATATCATTTTCAAAACATATGATTTTATGATAAGATAATAATAGAAAAGAGGAAATGGGGATGTTTCAATACCAAAGCATTCATATTCATTATAAATACATTGATAATAATAATGAAAAAACTCTTATTTATTTACATGGTTGGGGTCAAAATATAGAAATGATGGAACCTATAGCTAAACCATTTATGAATGAATACAATATTTTGATTCTTGATCTTCCAGGATTTGGCAAATCAAATGAACCAAAGGATATTTGGAGTTTAGAAGATTATGCCACTATGTTGCATTCTTTAATAGATAAATTAAAAATCAAAAAAATTATTTTAATTGGCCATTCCTTTGGTGGAAAAATTGCTTTAATTTATGCTTCAATCTTTAAAGTAGAAAAATTGATACTTTTTGCTAGTCCTTATAAAGTAGCAATTCCAAACATCTCTTTAAAAGTAAAAATTTTAAAAAAATTAGCCAAACTTCCAATTTTAAATAAAGTTGCGGAAAAGATGAAAAAAAATATGGGTTCGACGGATTATAAAAACGCTAGTCCAAAAATGCGAGCTATTTTGGTAAAACATATTAATACCGATGCAACAGAAAATTGTAAAAAAATTAAATGTCCCACACTTATTATTTGGGGAACAAAAGATGCAGATGTCGCATTAAATAATGCCTATGAATTAGAAGAATTAATCAAAAATTCTGCGGTAATAGAATATCCAAATTGTACTCATTATGCATATTTAGAAAATAAAAATCAAACCATTAATATAATAAAGTCCTTTATTGAATAGGAGGTATTTTTATGAAATTTTATATAGGTAGTTTTATTTTTTATTCATTTTACTTTATATTAAAAACAAATAAATCTTTACAGATGTTACAACAGAATCGTTATAATAGAGGAAATAAATATTTAAAATGGTTAAAAAGTTATTTTAAAAAGAATTTTATAACAATAGAATTATTCTTTTTATTACTTCCAGTTTTTGCTTTTTTAAATGTTTTTGGAAGACTTATTTTAATAAATATTTTTTATTGTATATGTTTTATTCATATCTATTTAAAGCAAAAAAAAGAAACTACAAAAATTCCTTTAAAATTTACAGGAAGAATAAAAAGATTGTATACAACAACTATTCTTTTGTATCTCTTAGCTTGTGGTATTGGCTTTCTTTTTAAAGATTCCATTTGGGTTTATTTTTTCTTAGCAATGCTTTTATATTTCAATAATTTAGTTGTCGTATTGGCTAATATTTTAAATGCACCGATAGAGCATAGTATTAACAACCATTTTAAAAACAAAGCCATCCAAAAATTAAAGAATTTTAGCCATCTACAAGTAATTGGTATAACAGGAAGTTATGGAAAAACAAGTAGTAAAAATATTTTACATGATGTTTTAAATGTAAAATATAATGCTTTTGCTACCCCCAAAAACTATAATACTCCTACTGGGCTTATGATTACTATCAATGAATACTTAGATAAATTTAATGATTATTTTATTGCTGAGATGGGAGCATGTAAAAATAACGAAATCCAAGAACTTTGCGATTTCGTTCATCCTAAATATGGAATACTTACCAAAATTGGGGTTGCTCATTTAGAGACATTTGGATCGCAAGAAAATATAATCAAGACAAAATTTGAACTCATTGAATCTTTGCCAAAAGATGGAATAGGAATTTTAAATGCTGATGATCCTTTACAAGTCAATTATAATTTAAAAAATAAAGTAAGAATTATTTGGATTGGAATTGAAAATATTGCCCAATCAACGATTTATGCCGATAATATTCATTTAAGTAAAGAGGGTACAACTTTCGATTGTCACTTTAAAGCAGAAAATGATAAAGTTTTAACGTTTACTACAAAATTATTAGGAAAAGCTAATATTTATAATATTTTGGCAGCTATTGCTTTAGGTCGTGCACTTGGATTAAATGATGAAGAATTACTCTTAGGAGTCAAAAAAGTAAAACCTGTGGAGCATCGTTTGCAATTAAAAAAATATCATGATATGTATTTAATTGATGATGCTTATAATGCAAATCCCGAAGGATGCAAAATGGCTCTTGATGTTTTAAATTTAATGAAAGGAAAAAAAATAGTAATTACTTCTGGAATGATTGAACTTGGTGAAAAAAGTGATGAATTAAACCATGCTTTAGGAGAAAAAATAGCTGAAGTAGCGGATAAAGTGTTATTAATTGGTGAACAGCAAACAAAATCTATTCAAAATGGATTAAAACAGAAAAATTTTAAAGAAAAAAATATTGTAATTTTTAATCATATCAAGGATGCTTTTGTTTATTTAGAAAAAAATCATGAAAAAGATGCATATATTTTACTACAAAGTGATTTACCAGATACATTTAACGAAAGATAGGAGGAAAAGTGTATGAAAATTAAAGTAGGAGTGATTTTTGGTGGAGATTCTGTAGAACATGAGATAAGTATTATTACTGCTGTTCAAGCAATGCAATATTTAGATAAGGAAAAATATGAAGTAATTCCAATCTATATTGATAAAGAAAGAAATTGGTATACATCAGAAGAATTAAAAAAAATGGATACCTTTAAAGATATGGAATTATTAAAATCTACTTTACCTAAAGTTTGTTTAACCAAAAAAGATAATGAATTTGTTTTAATGAAAACAAAAGGTCTTTTTAATAAAGTATTAAATAGTATTGATATTGCATTCCCAATTGTACATGGAAAAGGGGTAGAGGATGGTTCTTTAGCTGGTTATTTAGATACATTGGGAATTCCTTATGTTGGTCCTAATATGTTAGGAGCAAGCATTGGACAAGATAAAGTCGTTCAAAAACAAATTTTACAAATGGAAGGAATACCTGTTCCAAATTATGTTTGGTTTTATGAAAGCGACTATTTAACTCGAAAAGAAGAGATATTATCTAAAATAAATAAATTAGGTTATCCTGTTATTGTAAAACCAGCACGTTTAGGAAGTAGCATTGGAATTAATTATGTAAAAAAAGCAAGAGATATTGAATCTGCTTTAGAAGAAGCTTTTACTTATGATGAAAAAGTAATTGTTGAAGAAACTATAGAAAATTTATTAGAAGTTGATTGTGCAGTTTATGGAAATCATGAACTTATGGAAACGAGTTTTATCGGAGAAATGATGACTAAAAATGATTTTTTAACATTTGAAGATAAATATTTAAATGGAAAAAGTAAGAAAGTTTCTTCACTAAAAACTAGCAGTAAAACGTCTACGAATGGTTTTAAAATTCCTGCGAAATTTGATAAAAAATTAGAAACAGAGATTTATGATTATTCAAAAAGAGCTTTTAGAGCTTTAAATTTAAAAGGAGTAACCCGTTTTGATTTCTTAATTAATTCTTTAACAAAACAAGTTTATTTAAATGAACCAAATACTATTCCTGGGTGTCTTGCATTCTTCTTCTTTACACCAAAAGATATTTCTTATAAGCAACTTTTAGATACTTTAATTACTTTATCAATTAAGGACTATAAAGAAGAGAAGAAAAAGATTTCAAATTTTGAATCAAATGTATTAAGTACCTATAACGGCAGTAAAGGCTCTAAAGGAAAAATGTCTTTTTAAAGCCCATAAAAAAACCCTTTCTATTTAAGAAAAGGTTTTTTTAAACTAGGAATCATTTTTAAGCTGGCAAATTATTGAAACTAGAAAATGTTTGAATTAAATCCATAATACCTTCTTGTTTTTGCAAATTTTCCATAATTATCATCATTTCATTTTCACTTAATTCATCTTCTCTAATTGTATTATTTGAATCAATTGGATCTATATTAATCGTATTGTATTCTTTAAAACTTATTTGAATAGAACCACTAACATCTTCTACATTTAATAAAAGATTTAAATTCCATGAGTCTTTTTCTATAGTAATTGTACCACTTATATTTTGATTATCTTTATTTAAAATATAAGTATAGGTTGTATCATTTTCTTTGGATAGAGTAAATGTATCTTTAGAAGTTTTAATTTCTAATTTAATAAATTCATTTTTCATTCCATGAGTATAAATACTAACATAGTAAGTTTCTGTAGATGTTGGATCTATTATTTCTTCAAAATTATTTTTTACCTCCTCTATACTTGTACCAGAAATACTTGCTAATGCATTCATAACATCATCGTTATGCAATTCCCTTTGATAAGTTTCATTAATTTCTTTAATGTTTGTATTATCTAATAAAAGGGTATGTTTCGTAGCTTTTATTTCTTTATCATTAAGAATTAAGG
Organism: uncultured Bacilli bacterium; assembly: GCA_947628965.1. Classification (GTDB taxonomy): domain Bacteria; phylum Bacillota_I; class Bacilli_A; order RF39; family UBA660; genus MGBC108787. The sequence continues at coordinate 6,104 of CANRBV010000006.1, forward strand.
TTTCTTTTTCTTTGGTAAAATATTCATCTTTTAATGAATGATTTGTTGCATTTTTAACATTTTCTAATAAGCAATTAAATTCTTCTGTTTTATTAAAAAGAGAGTAAAATTCATTAAAAACTTCATTATTTTCTTCAAAAGGTACGACAATTGTTTTGTCATAAATAGATTTTAAATCAAAATAAGCTGCATTATTTAAAACATTCATTTTGGCATTTAATAAATCTTTTTGATTGTAAGTAGAAGTTAAATTGGCTTCCATTTCTTCCTTTTCCGTATCCATTTTTAAATCAATAGCAATATTCATACTATTTAAAATATTAAGTATTTGTTCTATTTCTTTGTTTTGACTCTTCAAGTTAGTAGAAAGAGTAAGCATACCTCCAATTTTTCCAGACTTTAATGTTTCGATTTCTTTTTTTTCGGCTTCATAAATTGTTTGAATAGCATTTGTAAAGACCTCTTTTGAACTTAGTGTTTGACTTTTTAAAACTAAAAAAGCCGTAATTGCAAGAACAACAATTAAGAGAATTAAGCTAATTTGCAATATCCAAGTTTTTTTGTTTTGCTTGGGTAATTTATTTTCCATATTTGTCTCATTCATATTATCACACTCCTTTATTTTATGAATGACATATGATACTATAATTTTATCATATATTTATTTTTCTTTCTAGAAAAATAAAAAGGTGGGAGAAAAATGACTTTAGTAAAACATCCTTTAAAACCAATTTATAATAAAAATTCTAAAATACTGATATTAGGAAGTATGCCAAGTGTAATATCTAGACAAATCGGTTTTTACTATGCTCATCCTAAAAATCGTTTTTGGCCTACATTGGAAGTGCTTTTTCACGAAAAGATAGAAAATAAAAAAACCTTCTTATTAAACAAAAAAATTGCATTATGGGATGTTTTATCTTCGTGTGAAATAAAAGAATCAAGTGATGCGAGTATTAAAAATGCCATACCAAATGATTTAGAAAAAATAATAAAAGAAAGCAACATCAAAGCAATTTTTACAACAGGAAAGACGGCCTATAAATATTATCAAAAGTTCTTTAAAGATAAAATAAATTTACCCGTTATTTATCTACCAAGTTCTTCTCCTGCCAATTGCAAAATAACAAAGGAAGAGCTTGTAGAAAGTTATAAAATAATATTAAAATATTTAGAAAAATAAAAAAAGAAAAAATCCAGTTTTTTCCTTTTTTCGTTTTTATTAATCAAATAAATGTTAATTCATTTTCTTTGCTTCTCTTGCTGAAATTAATACAGTTTTTCCATTAATTTTTTTCTTTTGTAAATTTGGTTTTTGTTTACTTTTTACAGCATTACAAGCATTACTTCTTAAATTTACAGTTAAAGGTTTCTTTTTTGATATATTTTTAGCCATTTTTATACCTCCAATTTCTTTTTCTATAAAATCTTATCATTAAATATGCATTTAGTCAAACATTAATTCCTATATTAAAATATTTTTAATCTCTGTTAAAAAGAAAATTAATGTCAAAATTGTGACTTTTTATGTTCAAATAAGTAACGATTTGCTATAATGGTTATGGTGGATGTTATGGCAAAGAAAAAAAAATCAAAGGAAGAAAGTGCAAATAAATTTGAATATAGTGTCGAACTTACTGGACTTATTTTAATTTTAATTGGTTTAATAGGATTTGGATTTGGTCCTGTTGGAGCCATTATAAAAGAATTTGCCATGTTTTTACTTGGGGAATGGTGGTTTTGCGTTTTAATTTTGGTTTTAGTATTGGGAATCCATATGTTGATAAAACGAAAATTACCAAATTTTATTTCCTCTAAATTGGTAGGCATTTATATTTTAATTGCGGTTATTTTAATTTTATCTCATATGACTTTTGTAAAAATGGCTGAAAAACCAATAAATATTTTTGGTGAAACTATAAATAGTTATATGGACCGCATGGATTCAATTAATAAAGCAGAAATTTTAACAAGTTCTGGACAAACTTCTATTGTAATAGGGGGAGGTATTTTAGGAGCTGCTTGTTCATTTTTAGTTTCTGTTTTATTTGGTATGACGGGGACATATATTGTAATTACGATATTAACGATTTTTGGTCTTATTATGATTTTTAATATTAATATAAGTGATATTTTAAGTCGTTTATTTAAGAGACATACTAAAACAAAAGAAGAGAAAAAAGAAAACGATATAGTACCTATTACTGGAACGGAAACGGATGATGACAAAATTGTTATTACGAGTGTCGAAGAATTAAAGACCTATCCTTCTTCACATGAACCTAAATTGATTGAAAACAAAGAAAGTATTGCTCCAGCAATCAATAACTATTACAAGTTGCCTCCATTAACTTTATTAGATGACCCAACTCGCAATAAAAAGGTGAATTCAACGGAATTTATACGTAGCAATAAAGAATGTTTAGAACGAGTTTTAAATGACTTTCAAATACAAGGAAAAGTTGTTGAAATTCATGTAGGACCTGCAGTAACACAATATGAAGTAGTAGTTCCAACAGGTACTAAATTGAGCCGTGTTAGTAGTATTAATAAAGAAATTGCTCTTGCTCTTGCTGCTAAAGATGTTCGTATTGAAGCACCTATTCCAGGTAAAAGTACTATTGGTGTAGAAATCCCTAATAAAGAGGTTAGTTCAGTTAAAATAAAAGAAGTAATTGGAGATGCCAATCCAGAAAAAATAAAAAAAGGACTATTGGTTACTTTAGGAAAAGATATTACAGGGCGTACTATTAATGCAGATTTAACCACCATGCCTCATCTATTAGTTGCTGGTTCAACGGGTAGTGGTAAATCTGTTTGTATAAATAGCATTATTATTTCTCTTTTAATGCATTATCGTCCAGATGAAGTAAAACTTGTATTAGTGGACCCAAAACAAGTCGAGTTATCAAATTATAATGGTATACCTCATTTACTTGCCCCAGTAGTTACTGATCCTAAAAAAGCTTCTTTAGTTTTACAAAAAGTTGTTGTCGAAATGGATAGACGTTATAAAGTTCTTGCTGAAAAGGGTGTTAAAAATATTGCCGATTACAATAAAAAAATTGAAATTGAAAATAACAACCATCCTAATAATATACAAGCGAAAATGAATTATTTAGTTGTCATTGTAGATGAAATGGCAGATTTAATGATTGTTGCTCGAAAAGAAGTGGAAGATTCGATCATGCGTATTACTCAACTTGCTCGTGCAGCAGGAATCCATTTGATTGTTGCGACCCAAAGACCATCTACCGATATTATTACAGGTGTTATTAAAACCAATATTCCATCTCGTATTGCCTTTTCTGTTGCTAGTTACATAGATTCAAGAACAATTTTAGATGCTCCTGGAGCAGAAAAATTGCTTGGAAAAGGGGATATGCTTTATCAACCAATGGGAGCACCTTTTCCAACTCGTATTCAAGGATGCTATATTTCTGATGATGAAATAGAGCGAATTATTAAGTTTGTTAGCAAACAACAAGAAGCCAATTATGATGAGTCTATTATGAATGTAAGTGAAGATACAAACGATTCTGTAAGTGGTACGGCACCATTTAATGAGGATGTAGATGATCCTATTTATGATGAAGTTGTAAAATTTGCTATAGAAACAGGAAAGGTTAGTGCTTCTCTTTTACAAAGAAGATTCCGCCTTGGGTATAACCGAGCGGCAAGAATAGTAGATTTATTAGAAGAAAGAGGTATTATAGGGCCACAAAACGGATCGAAACCTCGCGAGGTATTAGTAAAATTAAAAGAGGAAAATGGGGAAGAGTAAGAAAGAAGTTGATTTAATGTTATCTTCATATGCATGTAAAAATGAAGAAGCTATTCGTTTTAAAGAAGAAAAAAAAGATCCCTATCGAACGGATTTTTTTCGAGATATTGATCGTATTTTATACTCACTAAGTTATACAAGATATGCGGATAAAACGCAAGTGTTTAGTTTTAATGAAGATGATCATATTACAAAACGAATGGTTCATGTGCAACTAGTGAGTAAAATTGCACGAACTATTGGAAGAAATTTACAATTAAACGAAGATTTAATTGAAGCAGCTGCTCTTGGTCATGACTTAGGACATGTACCTTTTGGACATATTGGAGAAAGAATATTAAATGAGATTAGTTTAGAAAATGAGGAAGGTTATTTTAACCATAATATTGAAAGTGTTCGGGTTCTTATGAATTTAGAACAAAAAGGGCAAGGTCGCAATTTAACTTTGCAAGTTTTAGATGCTATCATGTGTCACAATGGTGAACTTCCTTTAAATGAATATCGTCCTATAAATAAAACAAAAGAGGAATTCTTAAAAGAATATTATACTTCTTATACAGATAAAGAACTTTTAAAAAAACTTAGACCCATGACTTTAGAGGGGTGCGTTGTAAGAGTAAGTGATATAATTGCTTATATTGGAAAAGATGTTGAAGATGCAATACGACTTGGTGTGATTAAAAAGGAACAACTTCCTAAAACAATTACTAAATTACTTGGCGATAATAATAAAAATATTGTAAATACTTTTGTTAGTGATATTATCAAAAATAGTCAAGGTAAGCCATATATTAAAATGAGTAAACCTATATTTAATGCTTTGCAAGAATTAAAAAAATTTAATACTGAACATATCTATAAAAAAGCGAATACAAAAGAAGATATTCAGAAATATGAAACGATGTTTCGAACACTATTTTTAAAATACAAAACGGATATTTTAACTAATAACCAAAAATCAGAAATTATAGAAAAATTTTTAAGCGAAATGACAGAAGAATACTTAAAAACAACCACTATAAATCGTAAAATAATCGACTTTATAGCAGGCATGACAGATGATTACATGAAAAAGTGCTATTTAGATCTTTATAAGTAATTATTTATTTTCATAGGTAATAATGTCTTCTATTTTACAATTTAAATAATTGCAAAGTCTTGCTAAAACATATATATCAATTCTTATAATATCGCCAGTTATTATTCTTTTTATGACTTTAAAATCAGTTTCTGTTTCACGCATTAATCTATTAATACTAATGTTTTTTTCTTGTAATAATTTACCCAATTTAAAAAAATATTGCCCTTTTTCAATTTCTATTTTTTTAATTTTTTCCATAAAAATAGCCTTCTTTAAAAAATTGTAGCAAGAGCTTTGGTCACTTGACTATTGGTTATACAACCAGTATAATAGAAGTGAGAGAGTAGGTAATAAAATGAAACTAAGAAGATTTACAAAGAATAAGAAACAAAAACAAATTATAATTGGTGCAATAATAGCAATTGTACTTGTAATTGGTGGAATAACTCTATATCGAAGTTTTGCATTTTATGAAGAACATGCTTCTTTTAATGTATTAAAAGGAAGGGTACCTGAATTTTATAATGATGTAACTTTCGCTTTAGTGGTGGATGGCAAGACGGCTGAAGAAATACCTAAAAAAAGTGATAATTATGCTGTAGAAGTAAAATGTGATAAAGGAAATGGAATATGGAAGCAAGATATATGGGGAGTAGAAGTAACAGAATTAGAAGAAAAAACGATAAAATGTAATATAGAATTTATAACATTAGAAGAAAATAAAGTAATTAATTTTGATTATACAGGAAAAGAAGAAATCATTAGTTTACCTAAAGGAAAATATAGATTAGAAGTTTGGGGAGCTCAAGGAGCTACTAAGGGAGCTAACCAAACCGAGAAAGAGCAACAAGGAGGTTTAGGAGGATACTCAGTTGGAGAGTATACTACCAATGAGGGCAAATTATTATATATTAACGTAGGAGGAAAAGGTTCAGAACATAAAGATAGTAACGGTAATGCCTTAGCTGGATATAATGGTGGAGGTACAGGTTCAACTCCAGAACTTTTACATGGTGGAGGAGCTACACATATTGCTTTAGTTTCAGGTTTATTATCCACTTTAAAAGAAAAAAACAATGATATTTTAATTGTTGCTGGTGGTGGAGGAGCAAATGGTGAAAAAGGAATAAATTCAGATACTAATAAATATCCATTTGGAGGTTCTGGTGGAGGAGCCCAAGGGGGTGACGGAATTAATAGTGATAAAGGATGGCCAACTAGATTTTATGGAACTGGAGCTACTCAAGAGAGTGGTGGAAATAATACAGATAATACATCATATGGAAAAGGAGACTTTGGTTTAGGCTCAGATTTCTATAATAATGGATATAGTGGCGCTGGTGGAGGCGGTGGCTACTATGGTGGCGGAGGTTCCAACCGTAATCACGCTGGAGCTGGAGGAGGATCTGGATACATTGGAAATAGCCTTTTAACTAGTAAAGAGATGTGGTGTTATAATTGTGAAAAAAATGAAGATGAAAATTCCAAAACCAACTCGACTACAAATGTAAGCAATGAAGCCAAAAGTCAATATGCTAAACAAGGTGATGGTTACGCCAAAATTACATATTTAGGCAATATAAATTGATAAAAATTCTAAACCAAAAACTAAAATTTATCAAAAAGGACTAAATAAGTCTTTTTTTTCATACAATTTTTTAGGTGAACGTATGAAGAAAGTTTTCGTATTAATCTTAATTTTATTCTTTCCATTAAAAGTATCGGCAATATCGGCACGAAATATAATTGCCATGGATATGGATACGAAACGCGTTCTTTACGAAAAAAATGCGAATGATCCAGAATTAATTGCTAGTATTTCTAAAATTATGACCTGTATTGTCGCTTTAGAACTAGCAGATATAGAAAGTAGTGTTACACCAACAAATACCATTTTAAAATCTTTTGGGAGTGGAATCTATATTGAAGTTGGAGAAACCATAAAATTAAAAGATTTACTTTATGGATTAATGTTAAGAAGCGGAAATGATGCAGCGCTTGCCATAGCCGAATATGTAGGAGGAAATGTTGATAATTTTGTAAAACTTATGAATGAAAAAGCACAGAATCTTGGTATGAAAAATACGAAGTTTATAAATCCTCATGGTCTTGAAGATAGTAAAGGGCAAGGCAATCTTTCTACTGCGTATGATATGGCTTTACTTTCCAGTTATGCAATGCAAAATGAAACTTATAAAACTATTGTGAGTACTAAAAATTATATAGCAAAAAGCAGTACTAAAACTTATAGTTGGACCAATAAAAACAAAATGTTAAATCTATATGAATATGCAACGGGAGGAAAAACTGGCTTTACAGAAAAAGCTAGAAGAACACTTGTATCAACTGCCAGTAAGGATAATAAAAATATAACAATAGTTACCTTAAATGATCCTGATGATTGGAATGATCACAAAACTTTATATGAAACCTTATTTAAAGAGTACGATAGTGTGAAAATACTTAGTAAAGATAATTTCCAAATTGAAAACGAAACTTATTATAAAAAGGATAAACTATATATCCAAGATGATATTTATTTGATGGTGAAAGAAAAAGAAAAAGATGATATTTCCATTGATTTTGAATTAAATAAACTAAAGAAATATGAAAATCAGGATGTTGTTGGTAAAGTAAAAATAAAATTAAGGGATCAAGTAGTTCGAGAAGAAAATATATATGTAGAAAAAAAGGAAATAAAAGAACCAAAAACTTCCTTTTGGCAAAAAATAATAGGATGGTTTAAACATGATTAATAAATTATGGGGGTTTTTTATCATTGTTGGAATTTTATTTACTCTTTTCATGGGAAATATTGAAAGTTTAAATGATACTATTCTAACAAGTGCTACAAATGGGGTAGAAATGGTTTTAGATTTACTACCTATTATCGTTTTATGGTCAGGAATTATGAAAATTGCTGAGAAAAGTGGTCTTTTATATAAAGTAGGTAATTTAGTAAAACCTCTTTTACATAAGTTATTTCCTTCTTTAAAAAAGGATAGTAAAGCTTTAGGATATATTACATCAAATATTGTTGCAAATGCAATGGGACTTGGTAGTGCTGCAACACCATTTGGCTTAAAAGCAATGGAAGAAATGCAAAAAGAAAATGAAAAAAAAGAAGAAGCAAGTGATGCTATGATTACATTCTTAGTTTTAAACACGAGTGGAGTTACAATTGTACCAACAACAGTGATTGCTTTAAGAATGATGTATCATTCAGCTAATCCTGAAGAAATTATTATAACGGCTATACTTGCTACTATCTGTTCAAGTATAGCGGGACTTACTTTAGATTATTTTAGAAGGAGAAAAAATAGATGAATTTAATTTCTAAAATGATAATTCCTTTATTTGTACTTTTTGTTGTCTTTTATGGATATAAGAAAAAAATTATGATTTATGATACCTTTTTAGAGGGTGCAAAAGAGGGACTAATTACTGTTTTTCATATTTTTCCAGCTATTTTGGCAATGGTATTTGCTATCAATATTTTTTTAAATAGTCACATATTAGAAATTTTATTTAGCACTTTTACACCTTTTTTTGAAAAAATAAATTTACCTATACAGATATTACCTATGGCTTTTGTTAGACCTATTTCAGGAACAGCATCTTTAGCTATTATGAATGATATTTTTGCTAATTTTGGTCCTGATTCTTTTGTTGGAAGACTTGCTTCAACTCTTCAAGGATGTACCGATACAACAATTTATGTACTGGCTCTTTATTTTGGAAGTATTAAAATTAATAAAACACGCTATGCACTTTCTACTGGTTTATTTGCTGATTTAATAGGAATAATTGCTAGTTTTATTATTGTTCATCTTATTTTCTAAAATACCCCAAAATTGCGTAAAACTTGACTTTTAAGTAAAGAGTGATATTATATTACTCACGAAAACCTATCCCAAAGTAATGTACTTTGAAAATAATTAGGGGGATAAAAAATGAGTCATAGAAAAACAAAAAAAGAAAAGATATTGGCACAACAAAGAGGTAAAAATCGCAATCAACAAATAAAAGAATTAAAACAATTAAAATATGATTTGGAATTAAAAATTGCTGAACGAAAAAGAGAAGATTTTAAACAGTTAAATATAAGAAATTTAAAAGTATTTACTAATACATGTAATTTTCTAGCTCCATTTGTTATTTCAGCTGGTGTTACAGTTGGAGCATTCAGTCTATGTGGTGGAGGATTTCCATTTCTTTCTGATGAGATAATAAAATATAAAACATATAATCTTGATTTTGAAACAAAAGGTTATGTAACAATGTATGAAGAATATAGAACAAATAGCTGGTTTGATGAATCTTTGCCTGAAAATAGTTTAACTATATATAGTCCATGGGAGAAAAAAGATAATCAATATGTAAGATTTAAAAGAGAATATAATATAGATTCATTAACAACTTTAGATTTATATAATGCAGTATTAGATGAAGATTATGAATATATTGCACAAAATTTAAAAGATTATCAAGAAGAAAAACAAGTAGTTAGTGAAATTGATTCTAAAATACCAAACGATTATTTTTTTGAAGCAAGCTTACACATGTTAGATAAAGAAGATATATTAAAATATAATGAAACAGATTTAAAAAACATAGTAATTACTATTATAGAATTAGTATTAGGATTAGTACTTGGTGGAGCAGTAGCTTATTTTAGAAATTATAAATATTTATATTCTTTAGAAAGAATAAATGATAGTTATCGTTGTAAGATAGAAGCTACAAAATTAATGCAACAAAAACTTTATGAAACAAATGAAAAAATTTTATCTCTTACTAAAAGTAAGGGGGGTAAAATCAAGTGAACAAAACTAAGTTAGTAAAAAAGTTAACTAATGATGTAAAAAATTTAGAAAATAAAATAGAGCATAGAAAATTATATAATATTAGAAATTACATAATAAAAGCTTTGATTAAAAGTGGAATAGCAGTAGATTACGCACTTCCTTTTATTATAATGGCAATTATATTAGCATATGGTGCAGCTGAAACAGGCGATTTACCATTTCATATTGATGAAATGGTAGAGAAAGCACATATAGAAAGTATTGATACATCAAATGGTACACATATAGAGCATATTTCTAATGATTTTGATTGTGATGAAGAAATTATTGAACATTCTACTGGCTGGATCAAAAACGATAAAAATCTATATGAAAGAACTGTAACTTCTTATAGATTGAGTGATGAAATTGATTTATCTGATACTGAAAGAATATTATCTATGACAAAAGAAGAAATTGAAAAAATATTAGTAGTAACTAATGTGAAAACAATATCTAAAAATACTTTAACTCCTGAAGATGAAATGTATGTTGATGATGCTCTTATTATTATCAACCATAAAGTATCAGAAGATGATACGATTACAAGACGAGAAACTACTGGAGAAAATGTATTACATTCTATATTATATATCGTTTCATCTGTTTATTTAGGGGCTTCTTTAAGAGGCATAGGGAAAGTTTTTATTAAAACAAATTTTAGAGATATATTGAGAGAATATGAACCATCATTTGGACCTATAAATAAAGATGAACTAGAGGCTATGAAGAGAATGTTAGAAGTAAAAAAAGAAAATTTATCTATGATTAGTGAAACTAAAAATAATAGCAATTATTCTTATAAATTAAGAAAACTATAAAGGAGTGTACTATAATGGAGAAAAAAATTGTCGCTTTAGATAGTAATGACTTGTTTACACTTTTTAGAGGTATAGATTTGCAAGAACTAATAGTGCAAATTGAAAATTATTTTTTAGAATATAGAGAACAGTTAGATTTACCTAATAACTTAACATTTGGAGTAGAATTAGAATATGAAAAAGTTTCAAGAAAAACTATTAGTAATTATGTAGAGAAAAATTTGTATGATTGGAATTCCAAAAAAGATGGTTCATTAGAATCTGGTGGTGAAGTTATATCACCAGTAATGACAGATCAAAAAAAATATTGGCAAGAATTAAAAAAAATATGTGATTTTTTATCTAAGAAAAAAGCTGACACCATGCATAATGCAGGTGGACATATTCATTTAGGAGTATGTATTTTAGGTGATGATGTAGAAGCTTGGAGACAATTTCTAAAATTATATATGATCTATGAAAGTGTAATATTTAGATTTATATATGGCGATAAAATTGGTGGTAGAAAAAAACTTTATAAATATGCACCTCCAATATCTGATAAATTATATAATTATTTATCTTTGATAAATCAAGCTAAAAATATAATGGAAATTAGATATTCATTACCAACTGATGATAGATATTATGCATTAAATTTTTGCAATGTTGACTTTTATGATCCTAAAACTTCAACTCATAAAAATACTTTAGAGTTTAGAAGTCCAAATGCTTCAACTAATGCTGTTATTTGGCAAAATAATATAAATACATTTGCAAAAATGCTTATAGCTTCAAAGACAAAAGTAATGGATGAAGAATTTTTAGATTATAAATTAAAAAATGAATATTTTACTTATTCTGGAAATGAACAATTATATAATAATATATGTTTAAAAAATGCTCTAGAATTTTCAGATTTAGTATTTGATAATAATTTGGATAAAATTTATTTTTTAAGACAATATTTAAAAGATTTTCAAGATAATTATGGAATAAAAACAATAGTTAAAGCCAAAAAAGCCAAAAAATTTATTAAGTAGGTGATTGATTTTGAAAAAATATTATTTGGCCTATGGTAGTAATTTAAATTTATATCAAATGGCATATAGATGTAGGTCTGCTAAACCGATAGGAAGTATAAATATAAAAGATTATAGATTAGTTTATAAGGGTAGTGCAGATCAATATTCTTATTTAACTTTAGAACAAAGTAAGAATTCGATAGTTCCACTTGGATTGTTTGAGGTATCTTATAGTGACATTTTATCATTAGATGTATATGAAGGTTATCCAACATTTTATTCAAAATACTATATTCCTATCAAAATAAATGGAAAGGTTAAAAAAGCAATTATTTATATAATGAATAAAAATTTCGATTATTATTTGCCATCAGAAGAATATATAGATATATGTAACAAAGGATATGAACATTTTGGCTTTGATAAAAATATACTTAAACAGGCATTAGAAGATACAAAAGAGAATATGCCTAAAAAGAAAATAAAAAAATCTCAAAGTTAAAAAACTATAAGAAATTTAAAATTTCACTAATCTAATTTAATAAAAGATTATTTTTTAGAGAATTATCGTAAAATAATAATATAGTAATTAAACGTCCACAATTTGACATTATATTAAGAATATGATATAGTAGATATCGTTCCGCAATAAAAAAGAGGTAGAGAAAAATGAAAAAATTACCGTCGGTTAAGGCCATAATGGCCATAACCACGATTCTAGTTGTTAACATCTGTAGTGTAAAAACTTTAGATGGTACAAAAAGTGTGAATGATAGCCTAGCTGTTGTTCCAAATAAATCTGTATTGATAAGTAAAATTAGTAATACAAATTTAATTAGTAATCTAGAGGCTAATAAAAAAATATTAGCTATCAATGAATACACAAATAAAAATAAAGAAAAAGAAGTCATAGAAGAAAAAGTGGAAAAAGAAATTGTCTATGATGGAATGACTTTAGAAGAATTAGCAAATAAGTTAGACAAAAACTTAAAATCAACTTTAAAAGGGTATGGTATGGTTTTTGCCCAAAATTCAATAAAATATGGAGTTGATCCTTATCTTGCTTTAGCAATTGTATTGCATGAAACGGGTTGTGCATCTGGCACATGCAGTACGTTAGCTAAAAAATGTAATAATATTGGCGGTATGAAAGGAAGCAATCATTGTGGAAATACTTCCTATGCTAAATTTAGTTCATTAAATAGTGGTATAGAGGCTTTCTTTAAAAATTTATCGAAAAATTATTATAAGAAAGGTTTGACAACTCCTGAATTAATAGGGAAAAAATATGCGGAAAGTAAAACTTGGGCATCAAGAGTAAATTACTATATCAAAGTGATAAAAAATAGTTAATGTTTAACGAAAAAGAAATATAGTGGTATATTTCAATTTAAGAAGTGAAAAATAAAAATCACTTCTTTTTTTGGCTCGGTTTCATTTTTCTTGCAATTCTTCTCCAAAAAAGTTATAATATTAAATATATGATAAAGGGGATTGATATTATGAATCAAGAACAAAATGAACTAAATGGAAATAGTGTAGAGCAAAATACAAATTCAACAACTATACCTAGCCCTGAATTAAACGAAAGTTTAGTACAACCAGAAGAATCAAATTCTTCTCCAATAGAAAATGTTGAAGTTGTTAAACCCTCATTGGATTCGATATTAAATGGGGATGGAATATCTTCTACTGTGGATGCAAAACCCGTAGATTCTTTAGAAGAGGATTTAGTTAATCCAGTAAGTAATGAAATTCCAACAGAAAATATTAGTTTAAATAATAATATTCCAACAAATTTAGAAAGTAGTTTAAATGAAGAAAAAATAGATGAAACTATTCCAACAATACCAAATGTTCAAAGTGATGCAATCGCATCTAATATAGGAAATACTTCTGTTAATTCAGAGCCTTTAAATATAAATGGACAAGAAACTAAAATACCAACAATTGAAACTATTGATAGTACGCCTGAAATACCAAATGTTGAAAATTCTGTTGCATCTACTACCGATACTTTAAATGAACCACCAATAGCTCCAACAATTGAAACTATTGATGATTCTTTAGTGACAAATAATACAGAAAATGCTGTACAATCCAATTTAAATCAAGAAACAATTGTTTCTCCAACTATAGAGACAATAGAAAATACACCTACAAATGTAACAAGTACGAATACTATAGAAAGTACAACCGATTCTTCAAATGGAAATACAACAGTTAATACAGAACCTTCTCCTGTTCAAACCCCAGTAGACGATTTTAATGCTGTGCCTGTTCCACCAGTATTGGAAAATGAAGGAAAGAGAAAAAAGAATCAAGAAGGAAGTAAAAAAGTACTTATTGTTTTATTGCTTTTCATTTTAGTAGGCTTAGTAGGTTTTGGTGTATACACTTTGTTAACGATGGCTAAAAAAACGAGTGTTTCAAAATCTATTGTAACAAAAGAGTTAAAACTAGAATTAGGTAGCGATTTAATAACGGATATAGATTCTTATGCGACAATTAGTGGTTATAATAAAGAAAATTGTACCATTGATTTGACAAATATAAATATGGAAAAAGTAAGTACATATAAATATGTCGTAACTTGTGATAAAGCAAGTGAAGAAGGCTTAGTGATTGTAGATGATTCTACTAAACCAGAAGTAGTAACAACAGATTTAATTCTTTTACCGAATGCTACTGTAAAACCAGAAGATTTCATAGAAGAATGCATAGATGCTTCAAACTGTTCTTATGAATTTGAAGAAGTAGTAAATACGGAAACATTAGGAGAGCAAACAGTTACGATTATTGTAAGTGATGAGTATAATAATAAGAATACTGTAACGGCAAGTTTAACAATATCAAATACAGCTCCTGCAAGATATCTCACTTGTACTAAAAAGGACGAAACTTTAAGTGATATTTCAGCTACTTTAAAAGATAGTTATAAAATTGGAATAGATGCAAGTGATAATTTTTATAACGCAATGCGTATTTCTGAATTTATATTCGATAATACAAATGCTTATGATACTATTATTGATCAATATAAAGATACCGAAGGTATCCATGAGATAATTGGCAAGGCAACATTTAATACTGAGAGTCATAAAGTAATATTAAAAGCAAATAAGACTCTAGAAGAATTGCAAACGGAATTAAATGGAAATATACCTCAAAATTCAAATATATTAAGAGCATTTTTATCCAGTCTTGGTTATATTTGTAATTAAAAAACTGCTTGTTAGCAGTTTTTTTGTATTTTTATAATATTTGCATTTTTTTAAAACACATATACTATATAGAGGTGTATTATGAACAAACTAAAAATATACGTCTATGCTATTTGTAAAAATGAGGGGAAATTCGTTCATGATTATGTAGAAAGTATGAGTGAAGCCGATGGTATTTATGTTTTAGATACGGGTTCTACGGATGATACGGTAGAACAATTAAAAAAATATCCCAATGTAACGATAAAAGTAGAAAAAATAGATCCTTTTCGTTTCGATGTTGCCAGAAATCAATCTTTAGAAATGGTACCAAAAGATGCGGATATTTGTGTGTGTACGGATTTTGATGAAGTATTTGATCCAGGTTGGCGAAAAAAATTAGAAGACATTTGGTTAAAGGAAAATCCCACAAGAGTAGAATATTTGTACAATTGGAGTTTTGATGAATATGGGAATCCTGCTACAACATTCTATATGTCAAAAATCCATAAAAGAGATGCCTATATTTGGCATCACCCTGTACATGAAGTTTTAAAATGTCTAATTGATAAAGAAAAAAGTG
The DNA here is from genome assembly GCA_947628965.1 of uncultured Bacilli bacterium. Classification (GTDB taxonomy): domain Bacteria; phylum Bacillota_I; class Bacilli_A; order RF39; family UBA660; genus MGBC108787. The sequence continues at coordinate 21,427 of CANRBV010000006.1, forward strand.
TCATAGTTGAAGGCATGGTTTTAAATCATCATCAAGATTTTACCAAAGAAAGAAATAGTTATTTGCCACTTTTAGAGTTAAGTGTAGAAGAAGAACCAGAAAATGATCGTAACATGCATTACTTAGGAAGAGAATATATGTATCACGAGCGTTGGAATGAGGCTATTGATACATTAATTAAACATTTAAATTTAAAATCGAGTACTTGGAAAGATGAAAGAGCTGCCTCCATGCGTTTTATCGCCCGTTCCTATATAGAATTAAAACGTCCTCTTGAAGCTAAGATGTGGTATGAAAAAGCTATTTTAGAAGCACCTTACTTAAGAGAAGGTTATGTAGAATTAGCTCAACTTTATTATAATGAACACAATTATGAGAAAAGTTATTATTATTTAAAAGAAGCAAGTAAAATTACTAATAAACCAAAAACTTATATTAATGAAGCTTTTTGTTGGAATGCTTTCTTTTATGATTTATTAAGTGTCGTTGCCTATAATACGGGACACATCGAAGAAGCAATCGAAAATGTAAAAAAAGCAATAGAATTAGATGCAAAAAATGATCGATTAAAAACGAATCTAGATTTTATGGAAAAAGCTAATTTAAACGATTAATTTTGCATGTACAACCAATCTTTCTGTGTAAGTAGAGCAGGTGGATAAAGTTAAAATTTTATCTCCAGGTTTTATTGAAACATCAAAATCTTCAATACTTCTTCCTTTGATTAAATCTATAAATTCCATAAATTCTTCATCGGTAGCAAAATAATTTTGTAAATAATCGGTTGTTTTTGGAATCTTGTAAATAGAAAAAATTTGGTAAGTATGACTTTCATAAATAGTGTCAAAAGTAATCTTTAAGTTATCAGGATTACTATACCATGTTTTTTTATAAGTATTTGCAAGAGTTCCAAACATAACACCACTATAATACATTGTGTGCCCAAAGATAATAGTATTTGCATCTAATTCATAACTATCATTACGATAATCCATAAAAACCCAACCATTTTTATCTTCTTCGCTATATAAATTATGATTTAAATAATAATCGTTATCTTTAGCTTGAACAACAGGGTAGTCAATATTGGTTTCATTTACTTTAAGCCAACCTACAACATCTGGATTAATTGTTAAAATAGAAGCAATATAATTATTTTTGATTTCTCGATCACTATCTTTATCTGAAGTATAGGTTTTTCCTGCGCCTTCCTTTATTGTTTCTCTAATATTTTCTTGAATTGCGTTTACATCTTGTAAGGATTTATAATTAGAAAATGCAATATAGCTAATGATACTAAAAACTAAGAGTATTAGAATTAATCCAATAATTTTTAAAGTATTCATCATAATTTGAATAAAAAGATTATTATTTAAATATTCTTTTGAATAAACAAGTTCAATTTTAATTTTATTTTTTATACTTTTTTTATTTATTTTTTTCAAATATTCTATTGTTCTAGAATCTCTTATATTGGCGTAAATCAAAATTTTTACATTGCGTATTCTATTTTCACTTAAAATTTCAATAATTGTTTCTAAATCTTGTTTATTATAAATATCTAAGTGAATTGTTGTTAAATATTTATTGATATTGCAAAAAGCTAAAAAATCATCTTTATCTTCTTCATCAAAGATCGAATCAATGTGAATATTCATTTTATAAAAAATTTTTGAAAAACTTGTTAGATTATTGCTTTGCATAAAATGACTAATATAAAAAACTTCCGTTCTTGATTCAGAATGGATTCCTTTTTTATCTAACATTTCGACCATATAGGATTGGATACTTTCAGCTTCAATATAAGTAATATTTTTATTTTCCATTACTTTTTCATACAATTCATAAGATAAAGTTGCCTTATCTCGTATACAAATAGCTGTAATATATGGATTTTTTCTTAATATGTCCATCATAAAGATAGCTAAATCATTATCTTCAAAAGTGGCGCGATACACATTTTTTTCTTCACAAATTTCATTAATAAATAAAGAAACTAATTTTTCGTTTTCTAATATATAATTTGGTGTAAAAACAAGCTCACTATCATTGATAATATTAGTATTAGATAAATTTTGTTTACTTGTTGGGGTGTTTTTATATGCAAAAATAATTGAATCATTGTAAATACTTATTTGAATTTTTTGCATAAAATCACCACCTTTTTTTATTCCTACACTATTATAATAACACAAATTTACACTTTTTTATAAAAAAATGTAGCATTTGGGTATTTTTATGTTATAATTAAGACATAATAAAAGTATAAGAAGAAAGAGGTAAAAAAAAATGAAAAAAGTTTTAAGCTTATTTGTTTTAGCAATGATGGTAATATTACCAATGAAAGTTAACGCTGCATTAGATTTTTCAGGATTCTATTGTGATGATAAAGTTGAGGCAGCCGATGGTACAGTTACAAAAACATGTTATATTGTAGGAAAGGCAACGAATGGAAGTTCAATTAATAAATTTACTGGAACTTTGACATTACAAAATATGTCAATAAAATCTATCACAGCAAGTAATCCTTGGACAGACAACTCTACTGGTACTAACTTAGATTTTACAGCTTCTCAAAGCGTATCAAGTTCAAGCTTTACAATTGCAACTATAGTATTTACTGTTAATAATAAAGCTGAAAAATGTGCTGTACAATTAATTCCATGCTATACAGAAGATGGAAAAAATGGATGTGGTAATTCAGTACAAGTTACTGAAGAACATATTTGTAAAGTAGTTGATGGAACTTACTATGGTGAAGATGGTAGTGAAGTTACTGCAGAAGAATATGCTGCACAATGTGTAAGTAACCCTCAAACTGGTAATTTTGTACCTTATATTGTAATCATTGCTGGAATTGCTTTAGCTGTAGGTGTGTTCACAATTTCAAGAAAAAATACAAAATTATATAAAATATAATAAATAAAAAGCTTCCTTGGGAAGTTTTTTTTGTTGGATTATTATTTTTATAAAAACGAAATAATAGATAATTTATTTTGGAAACAAAAAAATTTTTAAAAAGAAAGTTCTAGAACGCTTTCTTTTTTCATAATTTTAAATAGAATAAATGGAAAGGATTAGTAATATGGAAAAAAGTGAAATTATAAAGTCAATTGCAACCCGCGGCAATGGTGAAATATATTTAGGTGTAGTAGGGGCAGTCCGTTGTGGTAAAAGTACTTTTATTAAACGTTTTATTGAAAATTTAGTAGTTCCTAATATTGAAGATGAATATGAAAAAAGAAAATGTCTTGATGAAATTCCCCAAAGTGCTGAAGGAAAAACCATCATGACTACAGAGCCTAAATTCGTTCCATCGAGTGGAGCAACGATTAAAATTGATGAATTTGAAACTAATATTAAATTAGTTGATTGTGTTGGATATATTATCAAAGGAGCCAATGGGCATGTGGATGAAGATGGTAATCCTAGAATGGTAAAAACACCATGGTTTGAAGAATCTGTGCCTTTTTATGAAGCCGCAGAAATTGGAACGGAAAAAGTAATTAAAGACCATGCTACCATAGGTATTGTAATGACTACAGATGGTTCTTTTGGAGAAATACCAAGAGAAAATTATGTTGAAGCTGAAGAAAAAGTCATTACAGAATTACAAAGTTTAGGGAAACCTTTTATTGTCGTTTTAAATACGAAAAATAAAGAAAGTAGTAGTGCAATTACTTTAACAAATGAATTAAGAAATGCCTATAATGTTCCAGTTGTTCCATTAAATGCGACAGAAATGACCGAGCAAGAAATATTAAACGTATTAAAAGAAGCTTTATATGAATTTCCTGTTTTAGATATTAAAGTCGAAATACCAAAATGGGTTCATGTATTGGATAATCAACATCCTATAAAAAAGCATTATCTTGAAAAAATGAAAGAAAGTGTTATTTCAGTCAATAAAATACGTGATGTAGACAATATTTTAAATTCTTTTAACGATTCCGAGTATATATCTAAAAGTTATATAAGTAATGTGGATACTTCTACGGGAAATGTAACAATTTCTTTAGAAAGTAGTGATGAATTATATAATAATGTGTTAAAAGAATTAATGGGAGATATGGTTACAACAAAAGCTGGATTATTGAAAATATTTACAACTTACAAAGAAGGAAAAGAAGAAATGGATGGCATTAAAGATGCACTTAAAATGGCCAAAAGTACGGGATATGGTATTGTATATCCAAATTTAAAAGATATGACACTTTCTACTCCTGAAATCATTAAGCAAGGTTCACGTTATGGAATAAAATTAAAAGCTGTTGCTTCAAGCATTCATTTAATGAAAGTCAATGTCGAATCTACTTTTGAACCTATTATAGGAACTGAAATGCAAAGTAAAGAATTAATAAATTATATTATGAAGGATTATGAAACGGATCCAAGTAGTATCTGGAAAAGTGAAATTTTTGGTCGAAGTTTAGATGTTATTGTAAAAGAAGGAATTCAAGCAAAACTTTCCGTAATGCCAGAAAATATGCGCTATAAGTTAAGTCAAACGGTTACTAAGATAGTAAATAAAGGTTCGAATAATTTAATTACAATTGTCTTATAAGTAAGTTAATTAACTTACTCAGAGTGTTGACAAAGAGCAATACTCTTTTCATTTAAAAAAATATATAGTATAATAAAAACAAGTAAGGTTGCTTATTGTATCCAAAAATATAAGCTTACGAACCTTACTTTTTTAATGCAAATTTGATATAATAAAAAATGGATACAGTAAGAAAGTAAGTGATAAAGATGATAACAATAAATAAAAATATCCAAAGTGAAATCGTATTTATGCCAATGGAAGAAATGGTACCAAAAGATAGTTTATTCCGAAAGATAAATAAATATATAGATTTCACTTTTATTTATGAAAAAGTAAAAGACTTATATTGTGAAGACAATGGAAGACCAAGTGTAGATCCAGTCGTATTATTTAAAATCGTATTTATACAAGCAATAGATGGAATAAAATCAATGAGACAAACGTGCAAAAAAATAAAAGTGGATGCAGAATATAGATGGTTTCTAGGAATACCATTTGGTCAAGATACACCCCATTTTTCAACATTTAGTAAAAATTATGAAAGAAGATTTAAGAATACAAAAATATTTGAAGAAATTTTTATAGAAATAGTAAACCAAGCAATAAAATATAACTTAGTAGATGGAACAACATTCTATACAGATTCAACGCATAAGAAAGCAAATGCGAATAAAAATAAATATGATGATGAAATAGAAAGAAATGTTAAAGAAAGAAGAAAATGGTTAGAAGAAGAAATAAATGAAGAAAGAAAAAAACAAGGAAAGAAACCATTTGAATATAAAGAAAAAATGGAAGAAAAACATATAAAAGTAAGTAAAACAGATCCAGAAAGTGGATATTACCATAGAGATAATAAAGAGAAAGGATTTATGTATTTAGATCATAGAACGGTGGATGATAAATGTAATATAATTGTAGATGCTTATATAACCAAAGGAAATGTCCATGATTCTGGACCATTTATAAAAAGAGCAGAATATATCAAAAGAACATTTGGATTTAAAATACAAAGATATGGAGTAGATTCAGGATATGTAACATTAGATATAAAGAAATATTTTATAGAAAATAATATATTTGGAGTATTTGGATATAGAAGATATGGAACACCAGAATCAAGAAAAGAAAAAAGTAAATATCAATATGTAAAAGAACGAGATATCTATTATGATAAAAAAGATGGAGAAGTACTAGAATATAAAGGATTAATAGATAAACTAGGATACAAAAAATATGAAAATACAGATAAAACAAAAGTAATACGAAGACATATTCATGAAGAATGGAATGAGATATTTAGAGAAAATAGATTATCCAAAGAAGGAAAAGAACTATATCAAAGAAGAAAAGAACATGTAGAAAGAAGTTTTGCAGATTCAAAACAAAATCATGGATATCGATATGCTATGTATAAAGGAGTATTAAAAAATCAACATTATACATGGCTGATTTGTGCTGCACAAAATATGAAAAATATAGCAATAAAAAATGATAATGTAGGAAAGAAATCCAATACATTATCATTAATAGAATGTATTTTCACTAAAATACAACAAAAATTTATAAATTATAGTAAAAAAATTCATACATAAGAAAACCCTTAGAAAAAATCTAGGGGTTTGTCTACACTCTGAGTAAGTTAATTAACTTACTTTTTTTGTAAAATAAAGGTAAAAAGAAAGGCTATTTTATGTCTAATCTATTAAAAATTTCATAAAATATTGATTTTTTCTTGCTTTTATAAAATATTTTTGTTATTTTTAGTATGTAAGGATAGACAGCCTTATGAAAAAATATATTGGAGGTAAGAAAAAATGTCAAAACAAGATTTAGTAGAAATTATTGCTACAAAAGCTGGTTTAACTAAAGCTGATGCAACTCGTGCTTTGGACGCAACTTTAGAAGGAATTACAGAAGGACTTAAAAAGAAAGGAAAAGTTACATTTGTTGGTTTTGGTACTTTCAGTGCTAAAAAAAGACCTGCACGTAATGGTATCAACCCATTAACAAAACAAGCAATTTCAATTCCTGCAAAAACTGTTGCATCATTTAAAGCTGGAAGCAAATTAAAAGACGCTCTTAACTAATTTAAAATAGGTTAGTTTAAAAGTTAACATTTCGATGTTAACTTTTTTGTTGTTAAAATTTTAATATTAGAATACATTTAAATAGAGGATACTTTACATAAAAGGGGATAGAACGAATTGACATTTAATAAAGAAAAAATTATACTTAGTATGAGGTATAATGATATGAAAAAACGTATTATTGGAGCTGTTTTAGTACTTTTAATAGGAATCCCTCTAGTAATTGTAGGAGATAAGATTTTTATTTTAGCTTGTGGTATTTTAGGATCATTAGCTTTAAAAGAAATTGTTGAATTAAAAGAACACCATCATCAAATACCAGATTTTATATTTTTTGTTTGTATTTTGGATTTATTACTTTTATTATTTTCATCATTACAGACAGAAAACTTGTATTTAGAATTACCTTATAAATATTTAACTTTTACATTAATTTCTTTATTTATTCCAACACTATTTTATAAGGACGGAAAGTATAGTGCAAAAGATGCTATGTATTTATTAGGAAGTATATTATTTTTGGCCCTCTCTTTTTATAGTATCTTATTTGTACGAAATTATAATGTTCATATTCTAGTTTATTTAATTTTGATTTCCATCTTTACGGATAGTTTTGCTCTTTTTGTGGGAAAACTAATAGGGAAGCATAAATGTAGTAAAACAATAAGTCCTGGAAAAACTTGGGAAGGTTGTATTGGTGGTTCTATTTTTGGTATTGCTCTTTCTCTTGTTTACTATTTTTATTTTGTTGGAAAAGAAAATATATTCCTAGTTGTTTTGTTGACAAGTCTTTTATCTGTAATTGGTCAACTTGGAGATTTAGTTTTTAGTAAAATAAAAAGGGAAAATAAAATAAAAGATTTTAGCAAATTGATACCAGGACATGGCGGTATTTTAGATCGTTTGGATAGTTTAATCTTTATTGTATTAACTTATATACTGTTTATGGGAATCATTTAAGGAGGAATTTTTATGTGGATCGTTACATTATTAGTTTTAATTTTAATTTTAGGAATTATAATTCTGGTTCATGAGTTTGGTCATTTTATTTGGGCAAAAACATTTGGCGTTCATATATATGAATTTTCAATTGGTATGGGGCCAATTTTACATACGCATAAAGGAAAAGATGGTATTCTTTATAATATAAGGACTTTTCCTATTGGTGGATTTGTGTCAATGGCAGGGGAAGTCTATGACGATGATGAAAAAATACCTAAAGAAAAATTAATGTGTAATAAACCTTGGTTACAAAGATTAATTATTTTAGTTGCAGGGGTTATGAACAATTTTATTTTAGCCATTATCATTTTATTCTTTATGGGACTCTTTATGGGTTCTACTACTACAAAACCAATTGTAGGTACGGTTTTAGAAAATTCTGCAATAGAAGAAGCAGGAATCGAAGTAGGAGACCAAATTTTAGCTATTAATGATATTAAAGCTACCTCATGGGATAAGTTACAAATTGCTTTATATCGTAAAAATGAAAGTGGAGTGTATACATTTAAAGTAAAGAAAATAAGTGGAGAAGAAAAAATAGTAGAAGTTACACCAAAAAAGATAACTAATGAGGATGGCTCTGAAACTATGCAATTTGGGTTGGGTATTGATACAACAAAACACTATGGATTTCTTCCTAGTATTCAGTATGCTTTTTCTAAATTTGGAAGTATAGTTTCTTCTATGTTCCTTACAATTACGAGTTTATTTACAGGCAAAATTTCTTTAAATGCTTTATCTGGTCCTGTAGGTATCTATGGTGTTATTGGTGAGTCTTTAAGTATTGGTCTTTCACAAATTATCTATATTATTGCATTTTTAAGTATTAATGTTGGTTTTATTAATATTTTGCCATTTCCAGCTTTTGATGGAGGAAGAGTATTATTTATGTTGATTGAAAAAATAAAAGGTAGTCCCGTTAATGCAAAAATAGAAAATACTTTTCATACCATCGGCTTTATTTTATTAATGATTTTGATGATTTATATTACTTTTCAAGATATAATTAAATTATTTTAAATAGACAATTTTATATATTTTTACTATTTTTCCCAAAAGTATAAAAATTTGTGATAAAATAAAAGAGTATAGGGATAGTGATAGTATGTCTAGGACAACTTTTATATTAATTGGGATTACGTATTATATAATAGCTATAGTTTTAATTATTGTTGTTTTAAATATCATAAATAAAAAAGAACGTAAAAAATACGCCGATATGATCGTAAACTTAGAAAGAGAAAAAAATTTAATAATTTCGGCTTCTATTTTATCAGAATTAAATAAAGTAGAACCATTAGTGAGCAATTCTGATTCTAAAGATTTATATGAGAATTGGCAAAAAAGATTTAAAGAAATTAAAGATATTGAAATACCTAAAATAACAGACGCTATTTTAGAAATTGAAGAATTATTTAATGAAAAAAATTTTAAAGAATTAAAAAAACACATTGCAGATGTGGAAATAGAGATCTGTTTTGTTAAAACAAAAGCTAATTTTTTATTAGATGAGATTAAAGGAATAACATTAAGTGAAGAACGCAATCGTGATACAATTACTAAATTAAAAGCTTCCTATCGCGAAATTTTAAATTGCTATAATACCCGTCGAGAAGAATATAAAATAGTTTCTTCTCCAATTGAATTACAATTTGAAAATGTGGATAAACTTTTTAGTGCTTTTGAAATGGCTATGGATAAAAATGCTTATCAAGAGGTAGGTAAAATTGTAAAGGCAATAGATGATATTATTGGGAATTTAAAAATTGTTATGGAAGAAGCTCCAAGTATTATTTTAATGGGAAAAAAATTAATACCTAATAAAATAAATTCAGTTTTAAAAACGAAAGAAAGAATGGAAAAAGAAGGTTTTAATTTAGAGTATTTAAATATTGATTATAATGTTGCTGAAGCAAATAAGAAAATTGTTGATGTTTTTCAAAGATTAAATGTATTAAATTTAGAAGACTCCATTTTTGAATTAAAAACGATTTTAGATTTTTTTGAGTCTAGCGATAATGATTTTGATAAAGAAAGATTAGCTAAAAAAATATATGAAGATTTGGCAAGAACCATTTTAATTAAAGTAACAAAATTAAATAAAATTAATAATGAGTTGTATAAAAAAATAGATGATATTAAATTTAGCTATGACTTAACGAATGAGGATGTGGCTGTAATTGGGGAAATAGCAGAAGAACTAACTTCTATTCATAATAAATATGATGAAATTATAGAGCTTCAACGCAGCAAAAAATCTTACTATGCTAAACTGGGAAAAGAGATGGAAAATTTAAATCTTCGTCTTACTAAAACAGAAGAAAAATTAGAGCGGGCTTTAAGAAATATTGGTTCTTTAAAAGAAGATGAACTTCGAGCACGTGAACAATTAGATGAAATTAAAGATATTTTAAATAAAGCGAAATGTCAAATTCGAGGATATAAACTTCCTGTCGTTCCAGAAAATTATTTTGTAGAACTTGCAGAAGCAAGTGAAGGAATTGAAGAAATCATAAAAGTATTAGAAAAAACACCTATTTCTATAAAAGAATTAAATACTCGTGTGGATACAGCAAGAGATTTGGTATTTAAAGTATATAATACATCTAAAGAAATTGTTAAAACAGCAAAAATGGCTGAAACAGCAATTGTTTATGGAAACCGATATCGCATTAATAAAGATGTTGATGTAGGGCTTACAAAGGCAGAAAATGCTTTTTATAAAGGAAATTTTAAAAATGCTTTAGAAAATGCAATTGTAGCAATTAATATTGTAGAACCTGATATTCATAAACGATTAATGGAAGAATATCAATAAAAAAGTTAAGTAAATAGAGGTGAAAAAATGATTTATTTGGATTATAGTGCAACAACTCCTATTTCTTTTGATGTTTTAGATTCTTATAACAAAGCAAGTAAAGATTTTTTTGCAAATCCAAACTCTTTACATGGTTTAGGAGTAAAAGCAAGAGAATTAATAAATAGTGCAACTAAGCAAATTAGTGAACTATTTGGTGTAAATGAAACAGAAATCTTTTATACAAGTGGAGCAACAGAATCAAATAATTTAGCATTGATAGGAACTGTTTTTGCCAATCAAAAAAGAGGAAATCATATCATCGTTTCTAAATTAGAACATCCATCAATTTATGGAATTTGTTCTTATTTAGAAAAACTTGGTTTTGAAATCAGCTATGTGAATCATACAGAAGATGGATTGGTTGATTTTGAAGATTTAAGACAAAAAATGCGTAGTACAACTATATTAGTAAGCATTTGTGCCGTAAATAGTGAACTTGGGGTAAGACAACCAATTAAATCTATTCGTCAAATTATTAAAAAAGAAAATCCGAATGTTATATTTCATAGTGATATGACGCAAGCGTTAGGGAAAATATCTATTAATTTAAAAGATGTTGATTTGGCCAGTTTTTCTATTCATAAAATTTATGGCCCAAAAGGCATCGGTATTTTATATAAAAATGTAGCGGTTAAAATGACACCGATTATTTATGGAAGTAACAAAGAAAATTTAATCCCTGGAACTCCTGCTGTTCCATTAATTGCTGCCGCTGCAAAAGCAATTCGTTTAGGAATACAAGATCTCGATCGAAAAGAAACTTTTATTCGTAAATTAAACGAAAGAATTGTAGAAGAGTTAAGTTTACAACCTGATATTTTGATTAATAGCACTAAGTATGCTATTCCACATATTTTAAATATAAGCTTATTAAATATTCGTCCTGAAACCTTTATTCATGCTATGGAAGAATATGAAATTTATTTAGGAACAAATACGGCTTGCTCTAGTGGTGAAATCTCTTCTTCTGTTATGGCTCTTTACGACGATAAAAAACGTGCTTCAACAACAATTCGAATTAGTCTTTCTTATCTTACAACTACTGAAGAAATTACAAGATTTTTAAATTGTTTCCAAATTGTTTATAAAAGATTAAATAGTTTAATGGAAGATTAAATATCTATTATTATAATAATAGTTTTTTTAAATAGTATAGTATATAATACTTGAAAGGTGATTACTCATGGAAAAACTTATATTAATTAAATATGGGGAATTAACAACAAAAAAAGAAAATATAAATTTATTTCTCCATACTTTAAAAGAAAATATCCAATTTAAATTAAAAGAAGAAAAAGTAGAAATTAAGTATGATAAAGGTCGAATGTTTATAAAAGGATTAAAAGATAATTATGACCAAGTTCTTTTAAAATTAAAGGAAATTTTTGGTATTCATGAAATAGTTGTAGGTTATGAATTAAAATCTTTAAATTTAGAAGACATAAAAAAAGAAGTTTTTTCTTTATTAAAAGATAAAGATTTTACTACATTTAAAGTTGAAACTAAAAGAAGTAATAAAAGTATCGAAAAGACAAGTATTGAAATAAGTAGTGAAATAGGGGCATTTTTATTAAAAAATAAAAAAGGTATTCGCGTGGATGTTCATAATCCATCTTTAACCATTTATATAGAAATACGTACAAATGGATCCTATATTTATTTTGAAACAGAACCTGGTTTAGGTGGATACCCTGTTGGAACGCTTGGCAAAGGAATATTAATGCTTAGTGGTGGAATTGATTCTCCTGTAGCTGGATATATGACTATTAAACGTGGTGTAAAATTAGAAGCTTTATATTTTGAAAGTCCACCTCATACTAGCCTAGAGGCAAAAAACAAAGTAATTGCATTAGCTAAAATCTTAAGTAAATATAATAATGATATTAAATTGCATATTATTAACTTTACAGAAATTCAGGAAGCTATTTATAAAAATATTCCTCATGAATATTTAATTACCATCATGCGAAGAATGATGTATCGTATTGCGCAGATTATCGCCAATAAAAGTAACGCAAAAATACTTGTAAATGGAGAATCCATTGGTCAGGTAGCAAGTCAAACCTTAACAAGTATGAAAACCATTAATGAAGTTGTTAATCTTCCTGTTATAAGACCAGTTGCTTGTTTTGATAAACTTGAAATTATAGAGATTGCTAAAAAAATAGCAACGTATGAAACAAGCATTTTGCCTTTTGAAGATTGTTGTACTATTTTTGTTCCAGATCATCCTGTTATAAATCCCGATTCTAAACTTTGTGAAGAATATGAAAAATGTATTCCTTATAAAGATTTGATCTATACGGCCATTAAAAATCACGAAATTTTGAAAATTACAGAAAATGATAAAAAAAATTTTGAAGAATTACTATAATTTAGTTTTTTTCTTTAAAACTTGCACACTTTGTTTTTTCTTTCGTTTCATTTGCTACAAGAATTTTACCTAATGTGCAAAAATTTTCTTGATTGTGATATAAACAATTTTTTACTGTACAAGCAATACATTGATTAAAATAAATTTCATTCATAACGATCACCATTATTAATATACATAATTTTGCTTTTTTTATACATACTACTACTAGGTGAAAAAAATGCGTAAACATATTATGGATTATTATAAATGCTATGATGGAAAATACGAAAATGGAATTGAAAAAATTATACGAGAACAATTTAATGAATATGGCTATAACTTTGATGTAAATAGAAAAAGAGAAATTAATTATGATGCTTTAGCATCCAAAACCGATTATAAAAATGTCAAAAAAACGTTAGAAACAAAAGAAAGATAGCAAAATCATCTTTTTTTTTGTATAATATTTAATGAGGTGTAAAGAAAATGAAAATATTAACAGTCAATGCTGGAAGTTCCTCATTAAAATTTAATTGTATTGAGCTTCCTAGTGAAAAAGAATTAATTAGTGGGTATTTTGAAAAAATAGGAATGAGTGGTAGTTTTTATAATATTAAAATAGATGGGGTAAAAACCAAGACAGAAGTTGAATTAAAGGATCATAATGATGCCGTATCTTTTCTAAAAGAAGAATTAATAAAAAATAATATTGTTTCTTCTTTAGATGAAATTGATGGAGTAGGACATCGTTTAGTACATGGTGGAGATCGTTTTAAAGAATCCGTTTTAATTACAGATGAAGTCTTAAAGGAATGTGAAAAGTTTAATGATTTAGCTCCTCTTCATAATCCTGCTATGTTATCTTGTATTCGCGCCTTTAAAAGTGCTTTACCAAATACACCAATGGTAGGTGTTTTTGATACATCGTTTCATCAAACAATTCCAGAATTAAAATTTTTGTATTCTGTTCCTTATGATTGGTATCAAAATTATGGAATTCGTAAATATGGATTTCATGGAACAAGTCATAAATATATTACAAAAACAATGCAAAAAATGTTAAATAAAGAGGATATTAATATGATTTGTTGTCATATTGGTAGTGGAGGATCTATTTGTTGTGTAAAAGAAGGCAAAAGTTATGATACAACAATGGGCTTTAGTCCAAATGCAGGATTAATGATGGGAACTCGTTCTGGAGATATCGATTATTCTATCATTCCATATTATATGGATAAAACGGGTAAAAGTATTACAGAAGTAGATCATATTTTAAATAAAGAAAGTGGTTTACTTGGAATTAGTGGAGAGTATTCGGATCATCGCGATATTGAAACAGGTATGAACGAAGGCAATATTAGATGTATACTTGCAAACGATATGTATATCGACCGAATTGTTGGTTACATTGCTAAGTATTTTGTCGAATTAGATGGAAAAGTAGATGCTTTAGTCTTTACAGCAGGGTTAGGAGAAAATGCCCGTGAATTTAGAGAAAATATTATTAATAAACTTTCTAGCTTAGGTATTTTTATTGATAAGGAAGAAAATAATAAAATTGCTAGTTATTTAGATAAAAATGAAGGAATAATTTCTTCAAGTGCATCAAAAGTACCAGTATACGTTATTCCAACCAATGAAGAATTAATGATAGCACTTGATACTTATAATATTATAAAGTAGGAGGTATAAAAATGGCTATGGATACCAACAAAGAAATCGTAAAAAAAATAAAAAAATATAATTCTATTGTTATTGCAAGACATGTTGGTCCTGATCCAGATGCCGTTGCTAGTCAGATTGCTTTAAGAGATTCTCTACGTCTTACATATCCTCGCAAGAAAATATTAGCTGTAGGAGCAAGTGTTACAAAATTTAAATACTTTGGAGCATTAGATCGAGAAGAATATCAAGAAATAAATGATGCACTGTTAATTATTTTAGATGTACCAACCCTTGATCGAGTAGATGGAATAATTGGTTTAAATTATAAAGAAGTAATTAAAATAGATCATCATCCTTGTGATGAAAAAATTGGAAATATTGAAATAATGGATGATACAGCTTCTTCTACTTGTCAATTGATTGCAGAACTTATTTTTAAAACGAATTTAAAAATGAACAAAGCAATTGCTAGTAATCTCTTTTTAGGAATAGTATCCGATAGTGATCGTTTTTTGCTTTCTTATACCACATCGAAAACATTTCAAATTGTATCTAAATTAATTGATAATTACGATTTAGATTTTACCAATCTTTATCCAAAATTGTATGAAAGACCGATGAATGAAATTCGTTTTTATGGCTATATAGCTGAACATTTAACCTTAACAGAAAATGGCTTTGCTTATGTAAAAATTACTCCAGAAATTTTAAAAGAATATGATGTTGATAATGCAACTCCATCCAATATGATTAATGATTTTAATTATATTAAAGAAGTTTTCGTTTGGACATTTGTGACGTATGATGATAAAAATGAAATTTACAAAGTAAATATTCGTAGTCGAGGCCCAGTTATTAATATGATAGCAGAACAGTATAATGGGGGTGGACATAAATTTGCTAGTGGAGCAAGATGTAAAACAGAAGCTGAAATTGATGCCTTACTAAAAGATTTAGATCTAGAATGTAAAAAATATAATGAAAATAAAAAATAAATTATATATAAAAAAATATCCCATTTGATAATGAGATATTTTTTTAATTAAGATGTTTTATTTTTTTTCTTTTCTATTTTAAAATAATACAATAAAGTTGAAATAATAATAAATATAGCAATAAATGTAAAAATAGGAAAGAAATAATAGATTGTCAATTCATTTTTATAATATTTTCCAATAAATAAAAAGGCGATAAAGAATGTTAATATTATTAAAAGAGGATGAAAAAGATTCTTTTTTTTCGGAATCATTTCTTTAACAAGTAAAGAGGCCATCGATAAATAAATAAATTCGTCAAATATCCAAGATAAGGCAACGACATTTTCAATTTTTTCAATAAAATTTAAAATTTTTATTTCTTTTAAAATGATATATTCAGGAAAACGATAGATACTCGCCAATATTGGACCTAAAATAGCTATAATTAAAAACATTTTAGTAATGAGTGTAATACTTCCTAAAAGATATGAACCAATACTATTGCTTTTTTCTGTAATTAACATTAAAAGAGAAGGTGAAGCAGATAGTGTTGTATAGTAAAATACCGATTTAAAAAAATCAAAGTAAGAAGTTATAAAAAAGGGAGTCACATTATCCACTTTTGCATAACCACCTAAAGCACATAAAGAAACAAAAGTTAATAAAAAAGATATGGGAAATAAACAGGCAGCTACCCGAAAAGTGGCTATTTTTCCATTTTTACATATACGTATTAAAAGGAAAACCAAAGGTAAAGAAATAAACCAAATAGGAGTATGAATCAAGAAAAAGGAACTAGCAAACAATTGAATAAAAGTTAAACCTTCACATAATAAGGCAAGACCATAAAATAAAAAGATAATTCTTAGAAATATTCCAAGTCCTTTCATTTCACTTAAAAGTTCATTCAACGTTTTATTTCCTTTCATTTTTTGAATTTTATTTATAAGAAGAATAAGAATGAGTCCAAGTAATGTACCTATAATAAAAGAAAAAATACTATCTTGTCTTGCTAACCCTATGATAATAGAAAAACCAATTCCTAAAAATAAAGCTCTTGTTAAAAAGTAATTGACAGAAAAATTTTCTAATTTGCTTGTCATGATTTCACCTCAAATATTAATCCATTTCGATTGATAATGGCATTCGCATCAAAATAATAATTTAATTTTGTAAAATCTACTTCTTTTTTATATTTTTGATAATAGATTTGTTCAATACGTAAAATATCGCTTTCATTTTGTAAGCTTTTTTCCATAACATTTTGCATATCTTTTATTAATTTTTCTTTTATTTTTTCTTGTATGCGTTCATAAGTACTAACTTCTTTAAAGTCTAATTCACAATGATTCTCAACAACCCGTGTTTCTACTTCAGCTTTTAATGTAACATTATTTCCTTCAATTTTTGTTTCGGTTTTAGGTTTATTAAATGTAGTTAATACAATAAAATTATTTTCATTATTCGGACAATTTACTTTAAAATGAATTTCTTTAGATTCTCCATTCATTACATTAAAAGTTGCAGATTCTTCTTCTGTTAAAAAGTTTTGCATATTATAGTTTTTAAAAATTGCTATAGGTCCTAATTTTAAAATATCATCTTGAATTTCAATGGAGGAAACATAAGTATCTTTTCTTGGATCAATAATATTCATGACAAATTGCTCAAAATTTAATTCTGCTGCAATATGGTTGGAATAAATATCACTATCAATTAAATTAGAAACGGCGGTACTTACTACAGGGTTATTTTTATCAGTATGGCTTAATACTAGATAGGCACTCGTATCTTTGGCAATTGTCAAATAAAAAATATTACGAATGTGATTATCGCGAATTAAAAAGTCAATAATTTCTTCTACATGTTCTTTTGCTACATCTTCACTAATTATAATTGTTTTTAAATGGGCCATGTAGGGTAAATCAGCAATTTCTAAAGCAGCGTTTGAAAAAGCTTCTGAAATAGAAGAACCACTTCCATTTGCTAAAAAAACTTTTTCGTTGGTTTCTACATTTTCTTTATTTTGGGTATTTAATATTTCAAAAGCCACTTTATATAAATTTTCTTCATAATCAATAGAAATTCCTGAAATAATTGCCATATCATTTAATTCAGTATAATCAAAACAACCTGTACCAAAAATTAGAATAAAACTTAGTAAAATAAACCATTTTTTCATGCCTTTTTCACCTTTTTCTTTATTTGATTTTTACGTGCTAGTAATCGACTGCGTTTTGTATCATTCACATATTTCACTTTAAATAATGTTTTTTTAATGTAGGTAAAGTCGAATGGTACAATAGGATAATAATATGGCTTTCCTGCGGTTTTAACACTGGTTATATGAATACAAAAATAAATAAGTCCTAAAGCTATTCCATAAAGTCCATACATGGCAGCAAGAATTAGAAAAACAAAACGAAAATAGCGAATTGCATTTATAACTTCAAGTTCTGTAAAAATTAAACTGGTAATAAATGTAAAAGCAATGATAATAATCATAATGGGACTTACCACTCCTGCCGAAACGGCTGCTTCTCCTAAAACTAAAGCTCCTAATATGGATATAGCACTTCCATAACTGCTAGGAAAACGTAAATCACTTTCCCGTAAAATTTCGCATATAACAATCATAACAATAGCTTCTATAATGGTGGGAAAGGGAACTTCGGCATTTTGCATTGCAAAGTTTACAAGTAAACTTGTGGGTATTGTTTCCATATTAAAATTGACAAGAGAAATATAGACGCCTGGAATCATCATCGTTAAAAAAAATGAAGCAAAACGTAAAACTTTTAGAAAGTTAACATTGATATTTCGATTATAATTATCGACAACAGGATTTATAAAATCGGCAAAAAAGGCGGGCAAGATTAAAACAAAGGGGGAAGTATCTACCATGATACAAACTTTTCCTTCCAAAAGTGCTGTTGCAATAACATCAGGTCTTTCGCTTTGGGAAACGGTGGGAAAGGGAGTTGTTTCATCTTCTGAAAGAATATTGGCAATATTACCTGCATCGATAATACCATCTATATCAATTTTATTTAATTTTTCTTTAATACTATTTACTATTTCCATATCGGTAATATCGTCAAAATATAAAATTTGAACTTTGGTATTGGTTTTTCTTCCCATATTTAAATCATCACTTTTTAAATGACTCGATTTAATACGACGTTTTAAGAGTCCCAAATTAATTTGAATATTTTCTGTAAAAGCATCACTTGGACCATAGATGGATTTTTGAACCTCGGGGACACTCACACTTCTATTAATATCCGCTTTGGTTTCAAAAGCAAGAATTTCATTTTCGGTTAAAACTAAAGTAAAACCATTGGTTAAGTAATATTCCATTTGATCTGGTTCATTTATTTTCACTGTATTTGGTCCAGGAATAATACTGGCAATATCTTTTTTCTTAACATTTTTTAAATTATTAATTTTTGTTAATCCTTTTAAGATATAATCATTTACTTTGTCACTACCTGTTACTGTTTCTAAATAAACAACATAAATATCATGAAAATGCTTGGTACTTATTTTTTTTACAATAAAATCAGTATTTTTAGAAAATTCTCTTTTTAAACGTTTAAGAAGTTCTTCTTGAGGCATATGAATCACCATTTTTAGTATGAACGAAAAAATACCCTATATACCTAAAGTTCGTGTATAATAAAGAGGGTGTTTACAATGTATGAAGTAGAAATTAAACGTTTAGATGATCAAGGAAGAGGTATTGCTTTTATAGAAAATAAGATAACTTTTATTAAAAATGCTTTGCCTCATGAAGTTGTTGAATGTAAAATTACCAAGAAAACCAAAAAATATAATTTAGGAGAAGTTATCGAATATAAGAAGAAAAATCAAAAAAGGGTCGATGCCAAGTGTCCTTATTTTTCTATTTGTGGTGGGTGTAGTTTAGAACATTTAGAATATCTAGATACATTAGAATTTAAAAAGGAGAAAGAAAAGCGTATTTTAGAAAAAGAACACATCCATTATCCCGAAATACAAGTGATAGAAAATGAAAATCCATATTTTTATCGTAATAAGCTTTCTTTGAAAATTATGAATGGCGCTATTGGTTTTTATGAAGAAAATAGTCATACCCTTATTTCTATTGAACAATGTTTTCTAGCTCGTCCTTGTTTAAATGAAGCTATAAATGTTTTAAAAACATTTAGGATTACAAATGGGGAAGTGATTTTGCGTTGTAATACAAATGATGAAATTTTAATTGCTATTAAAACAAAAGATTCGTTAATAGTAAATGAAGAAAACTTTGCAAGCGTTAAAATAGTAGGAATTGTTTTAAATGATCAATGTATTTATGGCCAACCTTATTTTTATGAACGAATTCATCATTTATTATTTAAAATTAGTTATGATGCATTTTTTCAAGTCAATCCATTTATTGCCAGTCACTTATTTGAAGAAGTAGAAAAAAATATAAGTTCAACAAACACTGTACTCGATTTATATTCTGGTGTTGGTGTTCTTGGTCTTGTTGCTTCCAAGAAAGCAAAAAAAGTTATAAGCATTGAAATTATTAAAAATGCTGTTTTAGATAATATTGAAAATTGTAAATTAAATAAATGTAATAATATCTATCCTGTACTTGGCGATGCTAAAACAACCCTACCTAAAATAAAAGAAGATTTTGATACAATTTTTGTAGATCCTCCAAGAAAAGGATTGGATAAAAATTCTTTACAACTTTTATTGCAAAGCAAAACCAAAAAAATTATCTATATTTCCTGTGATCCATTTACGCTTGCCAGAGATTTAAAAGAGTTACAAAGTGTTTATGAAATAAAAAAATTTATGCTATTTGATATGTTTAGTTATACGTATCATGTGGAAAGTTTATGTGTGTTAAAATTAAAATAAATCCTTACAAATAAAGGGAAAAAATCAACTATTTAGTTGTGTTAAAAAATAATCTTTATACATAATAAATTTCTAAAAAATTGTACTAAATGCTCACATAGTTATTGACTAATGTGAGTATTTAAGTTAAAAATAAAGTGAGTGATAAAAATGTTATATACACATAAAGCATTGTAAATGAATATAAGTCAAATTATTAAGTAAAAAAAGCAGTAAAAGAGCAAAAAATTTTTAAGAGGTTGTCTGTCTAGGATATGTTTGAGTTTACCTTAAGTACTATGGTCTTTATTGATGAAATATAACATAATGAACAGATTTATTTTTATTTTATGTTCATAATAAAACTTAGAAAGAGAGGAAATAATGCGTAATTTAATAAAAAAAGATGAACGTTATGATGATTTTTCAATAGTTATTGAAATGATAGAAACCAGAAGAAATAATGCTTATAGAAAAGTAAATGAAGAATTGATATCTTTATACTGGGATGTAGGGCGTTTTGTTAGTGAACAAATAGAGAGTAATAAATGGGGAAATAAGGTTGTTGATAATTTAGCAATGTTTATTAAAAATAAATACCCAACTTTACAGGGCTTTAGCCGAAGAGGAATTTATAGAATGGTTCAATTCTACGAAACTTATAAAAATGATGAAATTGTGTCACCACTGGTGACACAATTAAGCTGGACTAATAATTTACTAATATTATCAAGCACTAAAACTAAAGAAGAAAGAGAATTTTATATTAAAATGGCTATTAAAAATAATTATTCCAAGGCTGAATTAAATCGTCAACTTTCTACTGCATACTACGAAAGGTATATGTTATCCGATGGAAAAGCATTACCATCAACTACAAAAACTATTGACGAAGATGATTATCCAAATACTAAATTATTAGATTTATATTCTTTAGAATTTTTAGATTTGCCAAATGAATATTCTGAAGCTGATTTAAGAAAAGCTATTATTAAAAATATGAAAAACTTTATTTTAGAAATAGGGAAATCTTTTACTTTTGTTGGAGAAGAATATAGAGTCCAAGTAGGCAATGAAGATTTTTTTATCGACTTGTTATTTTATAACCGAGATTTATCTTGTTTAGTAGCTTTTGAATTAAAAGTTGGAAAATTTAAACCTGAATATGTTTCCAAAATGGATTTTTATTTAGAAGCTTTAGATAGACAAGAAAAGAAAATTAATGAAAATCCAAGTGTAGGAATAATATTATGCGCTGATAAAGATGAAAAAGTAGTAGAATACGCTATGAGTAGAACAATGTCTCCAACAATGATTGCAGAATATAAATTAAAATTAATAGATAAGAAACTATTAGAAAATAAATTAAAAGAAATATCTATTTTAGTAGAAGGAACAAAATAGATTAAATTCTATTTTATGATATAGTCAGTTATGATCAAACATATAAAATTCAATTATTCATAATGTATGAACTAGCCATTTAGAAAGCAGGGTTGTGTTATAAAAAAATTAATATTAAAATCCATTCCCTTTTGAACTAAAAAATATTAAAATTTTAGTTAGAAAGGGAATACCTTACAAATATTTTAATAAAAAATAGGTGATAAACATATGAAAAATTATAATCTTTTATTTCAAGAAGAATTTTGTAATTCTCAAAATATTGATGAAACATTTGCTGAACTTTGTGATAAGAAAGGTCTAAAAGAGGGACTTGAGTATTTAAAAAAAATTGGTGCTACTTGGTATGATAAAGAGAATTATGAAATTTTGTATACAATTGCTACTTTTACAAAAAAGGATATAGATGAAAATGTTTTTCAAAGTTTAATAGAAAGAATTAAAAGTCAAAATGATACAAAAGAGGTAAAAATAGAGAAGGTAAATGATAAAAATGTTTCTCAACTTATTATTAATAAAGAAAATATTTCTATTATAGCAACTCCTTTATCAAAACTATTACCTGTTTCTTTAGAAATTTGTCCAGATTTAGAGGATGATACAAGAGTGGGTACTTGCTTTACAAAGGCTCTAACCGTAGCAAGACATTTAGGACAAGATAATACGATTGTTACTGGATATTGTTATGGTTATAGTGATAAATCTAGATTTTTACATAGTTTTGTAGAAACAACACTAAATGGAGAAGAGGTCGTTATTGATGGAACATTAAACGCCATTATCAATAAAGATGGTTACTATACATTTCGTCATATAAAACCTTTAACTAAAATTTTAAATCAAACATTACAGGAAGATATGGAAAAATATTTGTATAAAATTAAAGAGTTTTCTCCAGAAGTATATTTTGTATTTCGTGATGAAATTATTAGAGACTTTGAAAAAAACGATGAATTATTCGATATAAAAAGATAGACGTAAAGTATGATAGAAAAATAGCAGCCCTATTACCAATATTAGCTGGGATTTGTTTTTTTGTAAGTAGTTTCTTAAAAAAAGAAATATTTTATGTAGTCTTAGGTTTTTTATGGATCTTTATTGGTATAAAAATAATAAAAAAATAATTCTTGTTGATTACAAGAATTTTTTAACCTAGAGCAACATCTAATATCATCATGACGGAAAATCCAATTAAAGTAAATAAAGCCATTACATCTTTTTTCTTATTTGTTTGACTTTCTGGAATTAACTCTTCTACAACTACATAGATCATGGCACCTGCTGCAAAAGCAAGTAGATAGGGTAGTAAAATACGTATTTTTATAACAAGGATTGCGCCAATAATACCAGAGATAGGTTCAACAATACCACTTAATTGTCCTAGAAAGAAAGCTTTATTACGGCTCATTCCTTCACGGCGAAGTGGCATACTAACGGCAGTTCCTTCAGGAAAATTTTGAAGTCCAATTCCTAAAGCTAAAGTCCAAGCTGCAGCAAGTGTAGCTCCATCTAATCCATAAACAACTGAACCAAAGGCAACTCCGACGGCCATTCCTTCAGGAATATTGTGCAGGGTGATAGAAGAAATAAGCATAAAGCAACGTTTAAAACTACTTTTTCTTTCTTTTTTGTGGTGTATTTCAAAGACATCATAGATTTTATCTCCAACGAATAAAAGTAATCCTCCCAAGAAAAAACCAATGAACACAACAAGCCAAGCGGTTAAATTTAAATTTTGGGCCATGGTTATTGCAGGTGCTATTAAAGAAAAGAAAGAAGCCGCAATCATAACCCCACCAGCAAAACCAAGCATGCCATCCATTATATTTTTATTGATTTTCTTAAAAAAATAAACTAAAGCTGCCCCAATGGCTGTTATACTCCACGTAAATAAAGTGGCAATTCCAGCCTGAATTATAGGATGAAGATTTAGAAAAAAATTAATCATAGATTCACTCCTTACTTTTATAATCTATGAATTATTTTTAATTCGTCATGGGCTTATGGTATAATAAAATAAGTTTAGGAGTGATTCGTATGCTCAATGTTGTTTTATTTGAACCAGAAATACCAGGAAATACGGGAAATATTATGCGAACTTGTGTCGCTACAAACACACACCTTCATTTAATAAAACCCCTCGGTTTTTCACTTGAAGATAAATATATTAAACGTAGTGGAGTAAATTATATTGAAAATTGCCATTATACGGTGTATGAAAATATAGAAGATTTTTTTGCAAAAAATGAAGGAACTTATTACTTTTTAACTCGCTATGGACATAAACCACATACTAGTTTTGATTATAGCAATAAAAACGAAAACATTTATTTTTTCTTTGGTAAAGAAAGTACAGGAATTCCTCCTAAAATTTTAAAACCATACATTGACCATTGCATGCGTATTCCGATGACTGATAAAGTACGTGCTCTAAATCTTTCCAATACCGTTGCCATTATGCTATATGAAGCCTTAAGACAACAAGATTATCGAGATTTATTAAGAGAAGAACCTCATAAAAGTAAAAATTTTATTGAAGAATCTTAGTCTTTTTTTCCAAAAAAATACATATAGTTTACTAAAGTATTTGAAGGAGGAAATATGGAAATATTAAAAGTATCATCAAAATCAAATCCTAGTAAGGTAGCAGGAGCGATTGCAAATATTTATCGCGAAAGTAAAAGTGTTGAAATCCAAACCATTGGGGCAGGAAGCTTAAACCAAGCTATAAAAGCTATTGCAATTGCAAGAGGATTTGTTGCTCCAAGTGGAGAAAATTTAGTCGTCATTCCCGCATTTAGTGATATTGTAATTAATGGAGAACAAAAAACTGCCATTAAATTAATTGTAGAAGCCAAATAGAGCTTCTTTTTATTTGACATTTTATTTTCCTTTTATTAAAATAGAACAAAAATGAATGAGGTGAAAAAATGAAAAATTATACAACAAATGTAAAAGACGCTAAAACATTTATTAAAAACTATACAATTAAAGATAATCTTATAACGATTCAATTAGCATTAGGAGAGGAAGAACATATACCTTATACAAAAGAAAATGAGCAAAAAATACTTGAAAGAATGGAAGAACAAGTAAGGAATGCAGGAGAAAATATAGACAAGCTAAAAAAGGACGCTAAGGAAGCAAAAATAGAGCTTATTTATTTTGGAAAAATAGGTATTCTTTTTTTGGGTTTGGTTATTCTAACTCAATTGCTTTTTATTGGTCCTTTTGCTGCATTTACTATACCATTAAAATTGGCGCTTGTATGCAGTATATTTGCTCTTGTTTTAAATTCATATGTTTTCTATGATGCTAAAAGTAAAGTAAAAGATTTTGAAAAAAATAAGCTTTATTTAGAGAGCAAAGAACAAATAGAAGAAAGTGATTTTAGCAAAAATGGAAATCTTTTGAAAGAAATAAATGAGAAAACCAAGACAATGATGCAAGTTTCACCAAAAGAAAATATCAATATTAATACAATGAATAAAATAAAATATAGGGAATTAAAACAAATTTTAGAAAATATCAAAAGAGAAAGAAATTTTGGATTTGACTATTCTCAAGTAGAAAAAAAAGAAGATAAAAAATTAGGAGAACAAAAATTGAAATAGCCGCAGAAAAAATGTTAGAATTAGAAATAAGTTTAAAAAGAAATTTAAAATAAATAAAAAAGCATTCTATTATTTAGGATGCTTTATTTAAGTAATGCCATCGCAATGATAAATCCAATATTTAAAAGCATGACTAGTATAATAATGGCACTTGCATAGCCAGCTTTATCTAATTTTCTTGTATACACATTTTCTTCTTCATTATTTTTTTTCATCTTTTCTTGAAATTCTGTAAGTAATGCACTTTCTTGAGAAGATGGATTTTCTTTTACAGCTAAACTTGCTAATTTTCTCTTATAATTTGCATAAATACTCTCTGTAGCTGGTGAAATAAAAGAAGCATTTTCCTCACATCTCTTAATGAAATCTTCAAAAGTCTTTTTTTGATATATTTCTTTAGAAGTTAATTCTTCTAATTTTTCAAGAATAGCAAAATACTCATCGACCGTAATTAATTTATTTGATTCATTCATATATTTTGAAGCCTCCTTGTTTTAATTTCTAATTCTTTTTCTTTTATTTCCATTGCTTCTACATGTAAACGTATTACTTCAAATAAGTCTTTGGCATCAATTTGATTCATATTTTGAAAAAGAACGGGATTTAATAAAATATCTTGCATATAGATTTCACCAATATTAATCTTTTGATTTTGGTATGTAAGATAATTTCCATCTATATTTAATAAGGCTAGTTTAGGATTATTTTCTTTCCAAGATGCTACATAAGCAGCATTAATCTCTATATTTGTTGTGCTACTCATATTACATCCTCCTTATTATTACAAAATTATTATAGCAAAATAACTTTTGAATTTCAATTGTTTAAAGAAAGGTTTTGTTGTATAATCGATTTGTGATGTTTATGGAAAAAAGATTATCCAAAAAATTTATCATTAATTTATCAAAAGCAAAAAAAGAACCAGAATGGATGCTTGAGTTTCGTTTAAAATCTTATGAAAAGTTTTTAGAACTTGATAATCCAACATTTGGACCTTTAATTGACTTTTCTTTTGATGAAATTTTATATTATAAAAATGAACATGAAAAATATAAGGATGACTGGGAAAAGGTTGATAAAAATATAAAAAATACATTCTGTAATTTGGGAGTCATTGAAGCAGAAGAAAAATATTTAGATGGAGTTTCCAATCAGTATGAAAGTGAAGTAGTTTATCATAAACAAAAAACAGATAAAGAAATTATTTTTTTAAGTACAGATGAAGCTTTACAACAATATCCTGAACTTTTTAAAGAATATTTTAATCATTTAGTTAAATACGATGAAAATAAATATACAGCTTTAAATGGTGCGGTATGGAGTGGTGGAACTTTTATTTATATACCGAAAAATACCACTTTAGATCGTCCTTTACAAAGTTATTTTCGTATTGATACAGAAAGTTTAGGTCAATTTGAAAGAACTATAATTATTGTCGATGAAGGTGCAAATTTAGAATATATTGAAGGATGTACTGCGAGAAGTTATTCAAAAAATTCTTTACATGCTGGAGTTGTAGAAATCTATGTTAAGAAGAATGCCACTATGCGCTATTCTACCATTCAAAATTGGAGCACTGATGTTTATAATTTGGTTACCAAAAGAGCAATTGTAGAGGACTATGGAAAAATGGAATGGATCGATGGAAATATTGGTAGTAAAGTTACCATGAAATATCCTTGTTGTATTTTAAAAGGGGATTATGCCGTTGGAAACTCAATCAGTGTTGCTTATGCAAAAAAGGGACAAAGATTAGATGCAGGAGCAAAAATGATTCATCTTGGCTCTCATACTAAAAGTAATATTTTAAGCAAATCTATTGCAGAAAGTGGCGGTACTTGTAATTATCGTGGAACAACAAAAATAACAAAATCGGCAGCAAATAGTATAGCTGAAGTAAAATGCGATACTATTTTAATAGATGAATTGTCAATAAGTGATACGTATCCAACGAATATTGTAGAAAATAATACGTCTAAAATAGCCCATGAAGCAACAGTATCCAAAGTTGATGAAGAAAAACTTTTTTATTTAATGAGTAATGGATTAACAGAAGATAGAGCAAAAGAGTTAATTATTACTGGATTTATTTCAGATTTTAAAAAAGAACTTCCTATGGAATATGCAGTAGAATTAAATCGTTTATTAAAAGAATAAGATTGCACTTAAAAAATATTAGGTCAAAGTTTTTAAATGTATATTTGTAAATGATGTGAAACAAAAATTATATAAAAATTAATTCAAGAAAATTGAGTTAATTTTTTTTGTTCT
>CANRBV010000007.1 GCA_947628965.1 uncultured Bacilli bacterium
ATAAAATAAATTTTGTTCAAGTTTTCATAACTATGTGTGCCTTGAACAAAGTGAAAGGAATGTGTGGTTCTTATGAAAAAAATGGAAGCACAACAATTAGCAATTGAAAAATCAAAAGTAATTATTGAATATATATTTCAAATTCTTTCTGATTCTGAAAAAGTGAATGCTACTATGGAATTTTCTAATGACAAGGTTGAGAATCAAAATATGGTCATTTTAGATATAAATGTTCCTAAAAGAAATTTTAAACGTAGTCTAAATTTAGGAATTACAAGTGACCACGAAAATGTATTATTTGCACAATTATTTGATGATTTATTAGAAACCTTTTTACCACATGAAACTATGGGAATAACAAAGTATTATTCTATAAAATCAATGCATCCAAGCTTTACAGGAATAGATGCAACAAATACATTAGGAAGTAGAATTACCATCAATTTTAATTCTAGTGGTACTGAATTTATGCATTTAGTAGAAAATTATCAAGCAAAATATAATGCATTTGTAGAAAACATGAATAATAATACTTTTGAATCAAATGAAGGTTTAAAAAAATAGTAATAACAAAGGAAGTTTTTGTTACAAAAAATTCTATTGGATAAACTATAGTTTTTTGATAGAATTTTTTTTATTTTCTTTTAACATATTAAAAGAATTTTTTCATATTGTTTTATAAGGGTGATACTATGGAAATAATCGGTCCACTACTTATTTCTACCATTGCTGGGCTATCTACGGTTTTGGGCTCTTTGGTCATCTTTTTTAAAATAAAAGAACAAAATATTACCAAATTTATTACATTTTGTTTAAGTTTTTCAATTGCCATTATGATTGGCATTAGTATCTCAGAACTCATACCTGAATCTTTATTTCAATTAATAAACGGTGGAGTAGGGAAAGGACTATTTATAAGTATTATTTCTTTACTTATTGGTATTTTCCTTATTAAAGTCGTTATTGTTTTTATTGACAAACAAAAAAAGAATACGACCAGTTTGTATAAGTTAGGAATTCTTAGTATGATTGCCTTAATGCTTCATAACTTTCCTGAAGGAATTGCAACATTTCTAAGTGCTTATCAAGATATGGATTTAGGTCTTAAATTAGGAATTGCCATTATGCTTCATAATATCCCCGAAGGAATTAGTATTGCGGTGCCCATATTTTATGCAACACAAAGCAAAAAAAAGGCTATTCAAAAAGCATTTATTTCTGGACTTGCAGAACCACTTGGAGCTATTTTAGCCTTTCTTCTATTTAAAAAATTTATTACCGATACTTTTATTAGTATTATTCTTTTATTAGTGGCAGGAATTATGATTACGATTTCTATTGAAGAAATTTATCCAGAAATTAAAAAATATAAAGAAAACAAGTGGTTTTATATAGGAATATTTATAGGTATTGTCTTATTACTAATCAATCATTTTTGTTTTTAGGAGGGATTTTTTTGAAAAGAGTAGGGGTAGTCTTAAGAGAGTATAAAAGTAGTAGTAATAAAAATTTACTTGCAATACGTAATGATGTATTAACTTATCTTCGTAAGTATGATATAGAAATAATTTGTATTCCAGTAGCATTTAATCAAAATCAAGATATGGAATTTAAACGTATTTTAAGCCTTATTAATACTTGTGATGGTATTCTTTTACCTGGAGGAACAAAAGTCCACGAAATTGATCTTAAAATAGCCAAATATTTATATGAACAAGATATTCCGACATTTGGTATTTGTTTAGGAATGCAAATTCTTTCTTTAGCATTTCAGGGAACCATAAAGCCAATTGGAAATAAAACACATCAAAGTGATGAAAGTTACGTTCATAAAATAGAAATAAAGAAAAATAGTAGATTATATGAAATTTTAAAAACATCAAGTTTGATCGTTAATAGTAGACATGATGAACATATTACTACTACGAATTTGGATATCGTTGCAACTGCAAGTGATAAAATTATCGAAGCTGTAGAAGATAAAAATAAAAAATTTTTTATTGGTGTCGAATGGCATCCAGAGAGTTTAGAAGAGGATAGCAACTCAAAGAAACTTTTTGATGCTTTTATAGATTCTCTTTAAGTATTTTTTTTTATTCTGCATTTTAAAGTTAACATAATATATAGTTATTTAAATCTCTAATTAAATAATAAGTATGCAACAATTAAAAGTAGAATTATAGAAAATATTACTTCTTTAATTCTATTTTTTGTTTTCATTTTCATTTTCCTTTTCTATAAAAAGTATTTCAATATTATTTAATTTGCATATTTCTTGTAAATCTATAAATTTAAAATTATTTCTTCCACTTTCATTTGATTTTGACCAATCTACACTTTTATTTAAATCGTGTGCTATTTCTTGGTGTGTTTTATTTGAGGCTTGTCTTATAAATTTGTAAATATCTTTTGGTTTATATTCGGTTCCTTTAATATACATATTTTTTCACCTATTTATAGAATAATCTACAAAGTTGTTATATTTTTAAAATGTGTATTGACAATACACGTTTATTTTGTTATATTTTAATTATGAAGTGTATTTACCATACACTTATTAGAAAGGAATATTTATGCAAAAAGAATTAAGTGTAACAATTTTAAATGTGTTACGATATGAGGAAAAAAATAGAACAACAGGAGAAAAAACGGGAAAGGAAAAAATAAGAATAGGCTATGTTTTATTAGGTAAGGACGCAATGCAAGAGAGTGCAAAGTTTAAAGGACTAGCCGAAATGTCATACTTCCTAGACTATAGTGATGAAGTATGGAACAAGTTATCTACAAAGGTAATATCACAACCTGTTGAATTCGTTTTTGAAAATGTACAAAGTGTACGCGATCCATTGAGAACATATCTTAGACTAAAAATGATTAATTGTAAAGATGGAACTATCAGTTTGGTATAATCTAAATCATCATAGTTTTAAGACTGATTATAAACAAAGATATTGCTCTCATGAAGTAGGGGAGATTAACAAATTCAATCATTTGTTAATTCAAAACCTAAATTTAGACCCACCGAAGCCAAGATTAAGAGAGAAAACGGCTGATAAATTAGAAAATTTAGCTCATACATTAAGATATGGTAAACGTAAAAAAACATATACTTATGAACGTTCTAGTTATCCTTGGTGGTATAGGAGATAGTTCTATAAGGTGTAAGCCTTTTAGATAGATTGGAGTTGTATAAATGGAAGGAGTTGCAAAAACTGGTATGGAAGGTATCGTTTCACAATTAACTACTGGCGTTACTGCTGACGGTCTTTTTGGTACTGTATCTCAAATTTTCCCATTCATTATTATAATGATTGGATTTGCATTTGGTTATAGAGTGCTACGTAAAGTCGTTAAAGGCGCTAGTAAGGGAAAAGCCACTGCGTAGTGGTTTTTTTTTAGATAGAAAGGAAAATGTTTATGTTTGAAGTTGCTTTACAATTTTTAGAACAATTAACTACATTAATAGTACCTATGATTTCACTTTATATATTATTTGATTTTGTTGGTATGTTAATTTTTGATAGGAGGTAATTTATGATTTATGTACCTGATTTATCCTATGCCTGTTATGTGGTACAAGATAGCGACACCATACGGGCTTATAAAGTCAAACCCTACAATCCAGGGTATAACAATAATATTAATATTGACTATCGCGATTATTACATTAAATCAAACTACGTTTATAAGGACGGCACGCAACAATTTGGCTCTTATACGCAATTGCCTATTTGTCTTTCTACTGATTATCTTACTGATAGTTTTTATTACAGGAACGATTTCGATAGTATTTTAATTATTTTTTTGATTATGAGTATTTTCTGTTTTTATTTACCGATTAAGATTTTTAGTAAATTGTTTAAAAGAGGTGGGCTATGAAAAAATTTGGATTTTTTTTAATTTCTATATTTTTATTTTTGGATCATGTTTCAGCAGTTAGTATTAATCAATATAGATATACTTTTAATTCCGATTACGCTGTTGATTGTGTTGGCACTGATTGTCATCAAACAATTGTAAATAGTGTTGATCTCTTTGGTCGATCTTATTTTTCTTCTAGTATTTATGGTAATTTTGGTCAAGGTAATTTTCATACTTTTTATCTTTATGATTTTTCTTTACCTTCTAATGTCCAAGACTATAAATCTTTAACTTTTACAATTGGTACAACTTATGGTGTTGCTAATAGTTTAAGCCTGTATAATATGGGTATTGAATGTTTTTCTTTTAATTCTTATACCTCTAATACTAATACAAATGGTATTAACTGGACAACTTTTTATTGTCCTATTGAGGGTACTAATTATTCAAATAATATTACGACTGTTATTTTGAATTTAAGTGGAGATTTTAGATTGAATTCAAATGGTGCTACTCCTGCTACTCCTTTTATATATTTTTCAGATTATGTTACTTATTATCCTAAAGATATGACTGAGTCTACTATTTCAGGAGCTATACAACAACAAACGGAAGAGTTAAAGAAGCAACAAGAAGAAACAAATAAACAACTTGGAGATCTAAACGATAATTTAACGAATAGCGACACAAATGAGGCAAGTAGTAGTGCAAATGAGTTTTTTAATGGCTTTGAAAGTGATGATTTTGGACTTTCAAGCATTATAATTGCTCCTTTAAACTTAATAAAAAGTATAACGTCGTCTACATGTACACCTATTGGTTTTAAAGCACCATTTGTTGATCAACAGGTTACTTTGCCGTGTATGGGAGATATTTATAAAAAGTATTTTGGATCTTTTTTAACTCTTTATCAAACAATAACTTTCGGAATTATCGCTTACTGGGTGTCTGTTAATATTTTCTTTATGGTAAAAGGTTTTAAAGATCCTGACAGTGATAGAATAGAGGTGCTTGATTTGTGATAAATGCTTTGCTTAAAGGCATAATGTCTTTAATAATTGGTTTAGTATCAACTTTATTAAAACCAATAGATTTATTAATATTGCAATTTTTACCTGATTTATCAAATGGACTAACTGCAATTGGAAATATGTTAAATTTTGCTAGCCAATACATAGGCTTTGCGGTTTCTTTAACAGGTCTATCAAATGAAACTTTATCTTTAATTGTATTGTATTTTACGTTTAAATTAACTGTGCCTCTAATGATTAGTACAATTAAAACTGCTATAAAATGGTACGATAAGTTGAAACCATAGTTGTTGTGTCCGCATATCGCGGACAACAACTATGTAAATAGAAAGGATTATTATGTTTAAAATATTAATTATTATTTTTATTATTGCTATTGTTTATTCAATGCGAAATGTAAGGATTAAATGGAAAACTTTTTTTAGAAAAGGATTTAGACCAAACAGAGGTCAATTTGGTGTTTATTGTTATTGTGGGAAACAGGGAAGCGGTAAAACGTATTCAGTAGTAGAGTTTTTACGTTCTCATAAGAATATGAAGATATTTTGTAATGTTCAAAGTATTAAAGGTATTGATTATACATATTTCAGTGGTTTTGATAACTTACTTAAATTACAAAATGAACATGATTGTATTATATTTTATGACGAGATTTTTACTGCTTTGACTAAGTCAAGCAAGATTAATGCTGATGTTTTGAGTTTTCTATCTCAAATGAGAAAAAGAAGAATAATTTTTTTAACGACAGCGCAAGAGTGGTTAGAAATTAATATAACGCTTAGAAGATATTGTAGATATCAAATTGATTGTTCAATGAGGACTATTTTTTGTGGGTGGTTAATTAAAAAAATGTATGATGCTGAGCAAATGAAGTGGAGTAATGACGAAAATGAGTATGTCGCTCCATTAGTAGAAACAACGATATCAAAATGTAATTTAGTTGTTGCAAATAGTTATGATACATTTGAACAAATACAAACGAAATAATAAAACTCGTTGAAACTGCTATAATTTTGGAAAAATTGTAGAGTTTTGACGAGTACAAATGCGTAGCATTTTTAAAAAATTAAAGTAGAGTAGAGTAGTTATTTTAAACAAATAACATTATTACTACGACTATAATGTTATTTGTGTTTTTTGTTCCAAAATAGAAAAGAGGTTTTTTATGAAGAAAAATGACACATCTAGTGAAGAGGTAGAAGAGAAGAAATATAGGCATTTCATGATGCTATTGTATCCTGAATGGAATAATTTTGATAACATTTTAAATGATATAAAAGGAAATTTTAAGAAATATGCTTACATTAAGCATATGCCTGAAAAGGATGAGAAGAAAGAACACTTCCATCTTATATTGTCTTTAGATAACCCTAGGAGCATTAACGGACTTTCTAAACGTTTAGGTGTACCAAAAAATTTAGTTCGAAATATAAAAGCATTAAGAGGCTCTTGTAGGTATTTAATTCATAAAGATAACGAAGATAAGTACCAATACAATTTAGACCAGGTAATCGTTTCAAACGCTTTTAAATCTACTTACTTTAAATCATTTGATGATTTATTAAGTGATGAG
Source organism: uncultured Bacilli bacterium (assembly GCA_947628965.1). Taxonomy (GTDB): domain Bacteria; phylum Bacillota_I; class Bacilli_A; order RF39; family UBA660; genus MGBC108787. The sequence goes on from CANRBV010000007.1 coordinate 6,466, forward strand.
GAGATTTTAGACAACATTTATGGTTTTATAGATGATCATAAAGAATTAAATGCTATTAAACTTGAAATAGAGTTAACTAGATATGTATGCAATAATGCTTTTGATAGAATATTTAAGCGATATTATAACACTATTATTAAATACATATCATACATTTCTAAATCTTAAAGTTAACATAATATATATTATATGAAATATTTTAAATATTAAATTAATAACTCTAAAACAACTAAAAACTTATTATTATATATTGTTTTATTTAAAATAATTATATAATAAATTAATAAATAATAAATTACTTACAAAATAAATTTTTAATTTATTCTAATTTAGTTATATTTCATTTCCTATTTCTTTTTAATCATTTAAAATCAAATGAGATGATGAATTACCCATTTAAAATTATTTCATCGTCTCTGAGAAGCAATTTATAAATTCTATTACCCTACTTTTTTATATAAAAAGAGGGGAGTTGAACATTCAAAAAAAGGTATTTTTATATCTTAATACAATACATAAGATCATATAAGATGTTATTATTTTTTATAAATTCCATATAAATTAATTAATACCTATATTAAATTGAAATTGAAAGGAACAATATATAATTATTGGCCATGTCCCCCATCTTTTAAAATAAAAAGAGAAGAGTAACTCCCCTTCTCTATTATAAAATTAAACTTTTCTAGATTCAATTTCAGCAATTTTTTCAATAACTTCTTGAGCATTGGATTCGTTAATTTCTGTGTAACCAAGTTCTTTTAAAGCTTGAATTTTAATTGTATTTAATTGTTGAGTACGACTTAACTTTTCTTCATTTTTTTGTTCGATTTCTTGAACAAAACGCTTATGACTTTCGGCAAGTTTACTACGACTTGCTCCACCATTATTATAAAGAGTTAATGCAGAATACAAAATACCTTCAAAAATAAATTGTTTGTCTTCATTAAATTTATATTCTTCTGGATTAGTAAAACCAGTAGTTTTTGACATATAACCTAAAATATATTTTATCTCAGGAACATTATCCATAGATTGTACCATATGATATAAATATTCTATAGCATAATAATTTACTTCTTTATTGTTTTCATCTAATAATTTTTCTTTTAATAAATAAGTTAAATCTGCAAGCAAAGTTTGATTTTCCTTATTTAAGCCTTTCATATCAAAATAACTATCCATGTCACTTGTAGATTTAACGCTTTGATTAAGTCTGGATTCGACGCTCATTAAATAGTCAGTTGTTACTTTGATTGATTTAATTGTTCCTTCTTCACCATCTTCAATATCTAATAACTTAAAAAGTAATATTTTCTTTTCTTTAGGCCATTTATTAATATCATCTAATTCTAAGTAATTATAAACCATTTGGCGAGATACACCCAAATATTTAGCAAGTCTGACTTTAGAAATTCCTAATTCTTGTAATAACTCATTTAATCGATTCATATTTTCTGTAACCTCCTAGATTTTACAACTAAATTATATCACTTAACACTTATTTGTCAAGTGTAAATAACTGTAAAGTTATAAATAAAAGAGTTTTTCTTCATTTTTATAAACTTCTTTAATAATACCACTTCCTAAACATTCCTCTTCTTGATAGAAAACACAGGCTTGTCCAGGAGTCACTGCTTTTACTTTTTCAGGATATTTTACAAGAATATTACCATTTTCCAAGTATTCTAAAAAAACAGGATAATCCTCTCCCCTATAACGAAATTTAGCACTACATTTTTCTGGTCTTTCATCACTAATAAAATTAATGTCTTCTAACAAGCAAGCATCGCTATATAAGTATTCACTATTTCCAAAAGCAACATATAAAATGTTTTTATCTACATCCTTACCACATACGTAATGGCGTTCCAAATCTCCACTAATTCCAACATTTCTTCTTTGTCCTATCGTATAATTCATAAGTCCTGTATGCGTTCCAATAACCTCATTGGTTTTTACATCTACAATTGGTCCAGGATTAGGTTTTAAATAATTTTTAATAAAATTTTGATAATTTCTTTCCCCTATAAAGCAAATACCTGTTGAATCTTTTTTTTTAGCAACATTTAAGCCAATATCTTTGGCAATTTTTCTAACCTCTGGTTTCGTTAATTCTCCAATAGGGAATAACACATGATCTAATTGTTCTTTGGTAATTTTAGCCAAAAAGTAACTTTGATCCTTATTTCGATCTACTGCTCGGTAAAGCTTATTATCGATATTTCTAGCATAATGCCCCGTTGCCATATAATCTGCACCAAGACGCATTGCTTCTTTTTTAAACAAATCAAATTTAATATATTTATTACATAAAAGATCTGGATTGGGTGTTCTACCCTTTTTAAGTTCTTCTAAAAAATAGGTAAATACAGAATCCCAATACTCTTTAATAAAATCAATGCGATGGAGAGGAATATCCAAAATTTTACAAGTTTCTAAAGCATCATTATAATCTTGTTCTTGCGGACAAATATTATTCTTTAAATTTGGATTCCCTTCTATATCATTATTAATTAAAGAATCCCAATTACGCATGAAAAGTCCCTCTACCTCATAACCATCTTTTTTTAGTAAATAGGCAGCAACAGCAGAATCAACTCCTCCAGAAATACCCACTATAACTTTTGTCATACACGCATCACCTTACTTTTTATTTAATTCTTCTAACATTATTTCTTTAATTTTATCTATATCAGGAAAAAATAAATTAATTCCTTTCTTTTTCATATTCATTAAATCTTTAAAATTTCTTAAAATTTCATCTTTTAAAGAATCAATAACTTTAAGTGGTTGACCATCTATAATATGAGGATGATCTATATATTTTTCCAATGTAGGGAAAGCATTTTGAAGCAATAAAACTGATGATTTGTTTGCAATTTTTCCAATCATAATAGATTTACAGCTTCCATACTTTTTAATTTTTGACCATATTCGTGATTAATCATTAAACCTTTATCATTAATTTTATCAAAAAATGCATCTTTAATATGATAGATATAACCTGTTTCAATTTTTATATAACTCCCCCTTCTTTTAAGATTATAACATATATAAAAAGAAAACTCTATTTTAAATAGGGTTTTCAATCATTTTCAGTCGGAATAATTTGTATTCCGCGCCATCCGAGAGCGGTTAACATTTCACGTCTGGAATAATTTATATTCCGCACCATCCAAGAGCGGTTAACATTTTCTAAAAATGTAACTTTACTATAATATAATTCATAATGAATGTCAAGTTCATTTTAAATGTATTATAGTACTTTTACTATATGCTAAAAATTTAAATTTATGTAGTCTTTAATAAAAAAGAAAACTCCATTTTTAAATAGGGTTTTCAATCATTTTCAGTCGGAATCATATATAAGTCGCACCATCCGTAAGCGACTAACATTTTCTAAAAAATGTATCTTTTAGTACTATATCTCTTATGTTAAAATTACTTTTTTTCAAATACGGGTACATCTTTTAATTGGAGTAATCTTGTACGAACTGTATCTTCTACTAATGCTTCTTCCCAAGCGTCATTTACAATATTCTTAAGTTGTTTTTTATTTAATTCAAAAAGAGAATTTAATACATCATTAATTATGCTTAGATATTTTTCTTGTTTACATATATCATCTAAAATTAATTCAGGATCTTGATCCATTGATTGAATTCCAGTTTTTCTTATCCTATATATTATGTTTGGATAAAGCCTACCATCTAATACTAATTCATTGTCATAAGTTAAAACATATTTATGAGTATAGTATTCGCAGAAAATTCCATTTCCCATATATTTTAAGAATGTTTTCATAGAGTTACTTTTTGCAATGTTAAGTTTTTTATCTAGAAGTATTCTTATACAAGTATTTTGGAAAAAAAGTCCGCATATAGGCTCTAAATCGTTGAGATAACAATAATATACTTTCCCTATTTCAAAATCTTCATTTTTTATTCCTTCTGTCATTTTTTCACTTCTTTCTAAAACATGCATTTTAGTATACAATACAACAGTCAAAAAATCAACAAATTTGTTTTTATTCTCTTTATTTCTGCGGACCTTATTACAGAAAAAACTATCCTAAAAGCAGTGTTAAAATGGGATTGGATACAAAATAGACAAAAATATCATTTAGAAGAATAAGAAGAATTAAAAACATAATATATTTTAAATTACTCATAAATAAATAATTTTTTCGACAGATTGAAGAAATATAGGCACTTACAAAGCGACAAAATTTAGTAAAAAGTAGAAATAATAAAAAAAGAAAAAGAAATTTTACTAATAAAAAATAGAGTAAAAAATTTAGAATTGCATTAATTTTAAATAAGGAAAAAAAGATAGGAATAATAAAACCGATACTGATTCCCTCCAAAAATATGTAAAGCATTAATAATGGTACACCAATAAAACAAAATAAAGTTGCAACAAGAAACAAAAGGAGAATAAAATGATAAAATATATTTTTATATTGAAAAACATTTTCTTGAAAAAGATTTGTTAAGGATATGAAAATAGAATCTTTTATTGTGGCATCTTGTTTAAAATAAAATAAAAAACCAGTAATAATTCCACATAAAAATATAATTGTAATAAATAAAAGGATTATTTTGCTTTTTTTAAAGCTTGTCCATAATGTTTTCATAATCACGAACCACCTCTTGTTAAATCATATTTACTAAATCTTAAAAATATGATAAATTTATTATGTTAGAGGTGACATTATGAAAAAAAGAACAAGAAAAATATTAGTATGGATTATGGTTTTACTAATGGTTGGTAGTGTATTTGCAACATTAATTGGTATTATGTTATCCGCAAGATAAGCCTAATTTGGGTTTTTCTTGTATTTTTTTGAATACTAGATTATAATTATAAAAGAATAAAGAGGAAGGAACATGGCTATGTTTAAAGAGTACGATTATGAAAAATTACCTGTTGTAGATATTGTTAATGAAATGATTTTAGATGCAGCTAAGAAAAATGCAAGTGATATCCATTTCGATCCTACGCCCACTGTATTAAATGTGCGTATTCGTGTTGATGGAGAACTTGTTCATTATGCAACAGTTCCTGAAAATGTCAAAAATCCATTAATTACCCGTATCAAAATTATATCAGGTATGAATATTACTGAATCACGTCTTCCTCAAGATGGTGCCATTAAAAACGTAATTGAAGATGATGGTTTAGATTTACGTGTTTCCTCTTTACCTACTGTATATGGTGAAAAAATAGTAATTCGTATTTTAGATTATTCTATGAGTACAGAAGGGTTGGAATCATTAGGTTTCTCTGAGAAAAATCTTCCAAAAGTACAAAAACTAATTAAAGAACCTAATGGAATTATATTAATTACTGGAGCTACTGGTACTGGTAAATCAACTACTGTTTACTCTATGCTTCAAATTTTAAATACTACAGAAAGAAATATAATTACTGTAGAAGATCCCGTAGAAATGAAATTAAGTGGAATTAATCAAGTACAAACAATGAGTGAAATTGGACTAACATTTGCAAATGCTTTGCGAAGCATTTTAAGACAAGATCCAAACGTTATTATGATTGGAGAAATTCGTGATGATGAAACTGCTAGAATTGCGGTTCGTGCTTCTATCACAGGCCATTTAGTTTTATCCACTATACATACAAATAACTCTTTAAATACAATTGAAAGATTGCTTGATATGGATGTTGAGCGTTATTTATTGGGTTCTGCTTTAATGGGAGTTATTAGTCAAAGATTGGTAAAGAAATTATGTCCAAAATGCCGTACTTCAAGACCTGCTACACCTTATGAAAAAAATGTATTTAAACAAGTATTGGGTTTAGATATTACTGAAATTTACACTCCTGTAGGTTGTGATGAATGTTATCAAGGGTATAAAGGGCGTATCGCTATTCAAGAAGTTTTAGAAATTAATCAAAATATTCGTGATGCTATTACGAATAATATTCGAAAAGATGAATTAAGAAAATTAGTATATGATAAAGAAAATACAATAACTCTTCTAGAAGATGGTTTAACAAAAGTAATAGAAGGTTTCACAAGTTTTGAAGAAATATTAAGAGTTATTGATATAGAAGATGATCTTGGAAACGAGGATACAGAAATTAAAAATGCTTTAATAGGAAAAAACAATTTGTCTACTAATGAAACGCAAAATAAAATTAATCAAGAATCCACTATTGAAACATTATAAAAAAGTGATTGGTTTTTAATAAACAATCACTTTTTTTAACTTATAAATTAATTTTTAAAATAAATAGAAAATTAATTGAAATTTTTCTAAAAAGAAATAGACAATGTAAGCACTACTTACTAAGAAAGGTCCAAAAGGAACTTCATTATCCTTTTTTAATAGTAAAGAGCCTACTGCATAAGGAAGTGCTAAAAAAGTGGAAAATGCAAGCGATACAAGAGCAAATTTAAAACCTAAAGTCATTCCTAAGATAAAGGAAAATTTAATGTCCCCTCCCCCTAAGGCTTCCCTTTTAAAAAAAGCAGTTCCTATATATCCAATAAAAAGCATTAATAAAAAAATAAGAAAGCCATATAAAATATTTATTAAAGCATTTTCTATACCAAAAAAATAAAATCGTAAAGTAAATAGAAGAATGGCACTTATAATCAGTGGAGAATCTAAGATAATCATATATTTAAAATCTGTAATAAAGATTAGTACTAAAAGTGAAGCAAGAATTAAAGAAACTAAAAATTCATAAGAAAAGCCATATTTCCAATAGCTTATCATAAATAATAGTCCCGTAAATAATTCATAAATTAGATACTCTTTAGATAATTTCTTTTTACAGCTTGAACATTTTCCTCTTAAAAATAGAAAAGAAGCAATTGGAATTAGTTCATACCACTTTAGCACATGATTGCAATAAGTACAATGGCTTCTAGGTTTAATTAAAGATTCATGTTTCGGAAGTCTAGTTCCTACCACATAATAAAAGGACCCCATTATACTACCAAATAGAAAGAAAAATATAAGATAACTCATAAAAAACCACCTATTGAATTGAACCCATTAAATTAAACATTGGTAGAATAACAGCTAAAATGATACCACCAACTATAACAGCTAAAATAACAATCAAAATTGGTTCAATAAAAGATTTTAAATTATTTACTAAATTGCTATGCATTTCAGCATAATAATCGCTGACTTTTTTCATCATTTCGGCAAGTCTACCCGTAGATTCTCCAGTAACCAGCATATAGTAAGCAACATCAGGTACTGCCCATTGACCCTTAAATGAAGTTGAAATTTTATCTCCTTTAACAATATTATCAATAGTTTTATTCATAATTTCTTTATAAATTTCATTATTCGTAATACGACTAAGTATTGTCATACTATCTGTAATGAAAACATTATTTGCTAAAAGAGATGAAAATGTTTTTGTAAAAATTGTTAATTCATTATAAATAATTATATTTCCAATAACGGGAATATGCATAAGAACATATTGAATATTTTTTCGAAAAGCTTTGATATTTTTATAGCAAAAATAAATTATAATAAAGATAATTAGAACTACTAGTAAAATTGTAAAAATGTTTGTTTTTAAAAAGTTACTTAAATTAATAATGAATAAAGTTAAACCAGTAATAGCAACATTTGAACCCTCATATATTTTGACAAATTCAGGAATAACATAAAGTAAAATAAAAGTAATAACACCAATGGCAAACACCATAACAATAGCAGGATATGTAATAGCACTTATCATTTCTTTTCTAGTTTTATCTAATTCCGTATAATAGTTTGACATATCAGTTAAGGTATTTTCCAATTCTCCTGTAGCTTCAGCAGCTCGAATCATATTAATCAGTAAGGCTGGAAACATTGTTCCTTGTTTTTCTAAAGCCTTTGAAAAAGGTTCACCCATGGTAAGTTCATAGACAATGGATTGAAAATATTTACGATATTTCTTTTTCTTTTGCATTTGATTATTCAAAATTTTAACTGACTCTGTTAAAGTCAATCCACTTTTTATATAAGTAGATAATTGGGTTAACCAAAAAAGCAAATCTTTTGTAGACATTTTTATAGCAAATAGACTATTTTCACCATAAATAAAATCAATAGTTTTATTTGTTTTAATCTCATAAACTGTGTAGCCTTCTTGAAGTAAAAAAGTATTTACATCCAATTTGGAATAACCATTAATCGTTCCTGTTTCTACCTTTCCTTCTTTATTTCTAGCTTTATATTGGAATACTTTTGGCGTAGTACTTCTAATACTACCAGCATTTTGTAAATCAACAAGCAGCTCTTCACGCATTTTTTCTAATTTTGCATTTTGTTTTTTTACAAACCATAAATTATTATATCTTTCTTGTCTTTTTGCTTTATTTTCTGCTTGCTTCTTTATTCTTTCTTCACGTTTTTTATTTTCAGCATTTACTAGGTCTTTTGTATTTTGATAGGCATAATCAACCCCAGCACTTGTGCGATTAAATAAAGATTTTAATAAATCAATAAAAATGAATTTAATACCTTTATAGAAAAAATAGAAAATATCTTTGATGATAAAAAAAGGAATTAAAAAAGCATTTGTCTTGTTATTCTCATTTGTCATGACTCTTTTCCTCCTTTATTATTCTAACTATTTATTAGTATAACATATAATTCGGTCTTTTGCCTAGAAAAATATGCAACTTATAGACAAAAATAACATAAAATAAGATAAAGGTGGTCATATGTTTAATTCAGGATTGGCAATCAAAGGGCTTTCTTTAGCAAAAATTATTGGTGGTTTATCTAAAACTTTACAAATTGCTAATCAAGTTATTCCAATTTATCAAAAAGCAAAACCTATGATTAAAAACGCAAGAAGTATTATGAATGTTTTAAAAACAATAAATAAAACTTCAAGTCAAAATAATGAAACAAAAATAGCAAATAAAAACAACCTAAAAATAAATATAAAAAAGGCTAATGAAACTAAAAAAGAAGAAAATACTTCCCCTACTTTCTTCTTATAAATAGTTTTGTAATAAAAATAACTTGTATTGAATTTTTATTTTCTTTAAGAAATGTTTTTTCCCTAAATTACTTTTAATAGATTTTAATTTATTTTGTAAAAAAAGATAATAATTTAGATTTTCTTTTTTATATAGACCAAATTCTAAAACTAAGTTTGGGTGTTTTCTGCGTCTAGTTGTATACTTACCAATTACATAATAGTGACCATTTTCTAAAATAACTTGTTCTTCTTCTAAAAAATAGCCATATTTTGTCATCTTTTTTCTAAGAATATTTAAATCATTATTAGATTGAATAATTATTTTTTTAATAAAATTCTTATCAACTTGCTTCATAATATGTAAAATAGTTTTAGTTCCCATACCAGAAATAACCAAAGTATTTAATTGAGATTGGTCTAATTTTTCCACCCCATCGGATAAAAATAGTGGAATATCAAGTTGCATTTTTAAAATGTTTTCTCTCGCTCTTTCTAAAGCTTTAGGATGAATATCCGAAGCGATAATAGATGTGCAAAGTTCATTTTCTTTTAAATAAATATCTAGATACGCATGATCGCACCCAATATCAGCCACTCGATCTTCTTTATCAATAAAATTTGCAATGGTTTTTAATCTTACTTGTTTCATCTAATCTGCTAAAAAATCCTTTAACTTTTTAGCACGAGATGGATGTCTTAATTTACGCAAGGCTTTTGCTTCTATTTGACGAATACGTTCGCGGGTAACATTGAATTTTTTCCCAACTTCTTCCAATGTATGGCTTGTACCATCGACTAAACCAAAGCGAAGTTCTAAAACTTCTTGTTCTCTTTCTTGTAAAGTTTCCAAAACGGCTTTAATTTCTTCTTTTAAAATTTCATTTGTTGCATATTCTTCAGGTGTCATTGAACTAGCATCAGGTACAAAATCTCCTAAATGAGAATCTTCTTCTTCTCCAATAGGCGTTTCTAAAGAAACAGGATCTTGACTAATTTTAATAACTTCACGTACTTTATCAACAGAAATTCCCATTTTTTTGGCAACTTCTTCTTCACTTGGTTCACGATTTAATTCAAGTGTTAATTGTCTTTGAATACGAGCCATTTTATTAATAGTTTCCACCATATGAACTGGAACACGTATCGTTCTTGCTTGATCTGCTAAAGCACGGGTAATGGCTTGACGAATCCACCAAGTAGCATAAGTTGAAAATTTAAAACCTTTATCATAATCAAACTTATCTACGGCTTTCATAAGACCAATATTTCCCTCTTGAATTAAATCTAAAAATAAAAGGCCTCTTCCCACATAGCGTTTTGCAATACTAACAACTAAACGAAGATTGGATTCTGCTAAAATATTTTTAGCCATTTCATCTCCTGTTGCAGCTTTTTTTGATAAGTCTAACTCTTGTTCAGGAGATAATAAACTAATTTTACCAATTTCTTTTAAATACATACGTACAGGGTCGTTTATATTAACATCTTTTGTTATTTCAGCATCATCTAAAATAATTGGTTCTTCTTTATCAAGCAGTTTTGCTTCTCCACTAGCAGTTTCATCATCTTCTGAGACAACTTCAATATTGTTTTCAACCAAAGCACTATATAATTCGTCTAATGAATCATTGTCGACGTCCAATCCCTTTAAGCAAACAGCAATTTGTTCAAATGTTATTAGCCCTTTTTCTTTTCCTAATTTAATTAATTCTTCTTTTCTTTCTTCAAATGTTTTAATTTCTTTCATTTTTACACATCCTTTTATTTATTCCACTTTCCTTTTTATAATCCTTTTTTTCTTAAATGTAAAATTTCTTTAGTCACCATTTTCCTTTTTTAGTTCGGTAATCTTTTCTAATAAAGCCATTTTTTTATTTACGTCATATTCTTCTTTAATTAAGGCTTTTAATTTATTAATTTCTTCTTTTTTAATTTTTTTACGTATGATTGCAAGTAATTCCAACATTTCTTCTTCTGTTAAAACTAAATCTTTTTCATTACTTATTATAGCCATTATTTCATCTTTTAAATTCATATTTTCAGCATAAGTAATAAAATCAGCTAGATTAATTGTCTTATTTTTTTCTAAATAATATACTATTTCATTTGCAATAATTCGATGTTCTTTAGTTGGAAAAACGCCCAATTTTGTTTGATAAAGTCGAACATATTCTTTATCATTCATCATATAAAATAAAATTTTTCTACATATTTTATCATAACTACTTTGTCTTTCTTCTTTTTTTTCTACCCTTTTTTCATTTCTTTTCTTCTCTTCTAATTCTGTCATTCCCAATTGCTCTTTTAAAACGGTGTAACTTATATTATAATCATTACTTAATTTTTGTAAAGTCACTTCTTTTAAGATAATATCATTTGTATTTTTTAAACCATCTATAACAGCTTTTATATATTCAGCTAAATCAGAAGCATCATTTAAATTTTTATTTTTTTTAAAATAATTTAATTTAAAATCTACAAAAGAAATCGCATTTTTAATAACTTCTTCCATTGCTTCTTTACCATTTTTAATAATATAAGAATCGGGATCTTTTTCTCCACTCAATCGAACAATTTGAAACGGAATTTGATTTTCTTCTAATAGATTTCCTACAGTAAGAGTAGCATTTTCCCCTGCACTATCATTATCCAGCATTAAAATAACTTTACTTCTTAATTTTTTAAATATTGCCATCTGTTCTTTTGTAATACTTGTCCCCATAAGAGCAACGACATTTTTAATGCCAACAGAATAAAGTCGAATAGCATCCATATTCCCTTCTACTACTATAACTTCTTTTAAAAGTCGAATGCTATCAAATGCCCGATGATAATTGAACAGAATATTTCCTTTTTTAAAAAGAATGGTTTCTTTTGTATTTATATATTTGGGAGTTTCTTCTTTTAAATAGCATCTAGCTGTAAAACCAACAACTTGTCCATCCAAATTATGAATAGGAAACATAATACGATTTTGAAAAAGATCATGCTCCTCATTTCCAATTTGGTGTACTAAACCAATGGATTCCAATAGTTTATCAGAATATCCCTTTTTGGAAAGAATTTTATAAAGCATATTTTGATCCATAGCTAAACCAATAGAAAAATCTTTAATAGTGTTTTCATGTAAGTCTCTTTTTTTTAAGTATTCAATTGCTTTTTTTCCAGATTCTGTATTTAAGTTATTTTGATAAAACTTTAATGCCAAATCCATGGCTTCATTTTCCTCTTTAAATTTTATTTCTTTTTTCTTTGAAAAATTTACCGCTACGGATATGCCTACTTTACTAGCAATTAATTCCACTGCTTCAGCAAAAGAAATATTTAAAAAATTTTCTACAAATGTAAAAACATTTCCTGTTGCACCACAAGAAAAACATTTATAGATTTGCTTTTCTTCTGAAACACTCATACTTGGTGAATGGTCTTCATGAAAAGGACATACACCAAAATAATTTTTTCCTTTTTGAGTTAAAGGTACATAGGATGAAATAACATCAACAATAGAGGCACTACTACGAATTCGATTGATTTCCTCTTGTTCAATAAAGGCCATAAAAAAGAACCTCCTACTTATATATATTACCCCCAAGCTCTTCATTTCCTTCTTTTTTTGACAAAAAAATACGACTTTTTTATAAAAATCGTATTTTTTTCTAAATTTCCGTTAGTTTTCCTGTGTTGATTGCAATGACTACTAACTGTAAATTTGTATTTAAATTTGTATAAAAAACAATTTTAGATTCGTCCACCAAAAAATTTTTTTCTATTTTTTGATAATATTTTTTTAATACTTTAAAATAATAGATTCCATCTTCTTTTTCTATAAAAAACGTATCTAATGGATCTAACTGTTCTAAAGTGGTTTTTTTAACCATATAAATATTATTTCCTTTTTCTTGCCATTTTATTTTAGGAATAGAAAAATTATCTTCATTTGTTTGATAAAAAAGCGCTTTATCGGTTCTAAATAAAAATAACCAAAACGGAAGTAGAAAAAGATAAAAACTATTTTTTAAAGACATAATAAGTATTACCAAAAAGAAAAAGGTATAATAAAATAGATACACTATTTTTAAAAGTATTTGGAACAGGTACCATTTCCTCTACTACTAAATCCTCTTCCTTTTGGTTATCGTTTTCTTTTATATTATTTTCAATTTGTAAATCTTGGGAAAAATTTTCATTAGAACCATTTTCTTCCAAATGCTCTTCTTTAGAATTACTATCTTCTATTTTCTTTTCATAATGAATATTTGAAGTATAAGCATTTTCACAAATTGTATCCATGTAAATATATTTTGAATCATTATTTTGCCACATTTTCAAAGCACCACAATCCAATTTAGGTATAAAATGAAGAATATAATCCTCTAAATCATCTTCTAATTCAATTAGAATTCGCTTATCATCTTCAATTACTTTCATATGTTCTCCTTCAATTTTAAAATGCTTCAAAATATAAGAATCTGTTATTTCCATTTGTTTATTTTCGGTAGTTAAATCTGGATAAGAAAAAGAATTTTCTTTTATATTTTTTTCAATTTGAGCTATTTCTTTTGTAAAAATAGTAATAGGATTTTCATAATTATTTACAAAAGTGACTGTATAGTTTCTAAATGCTTTGTCCACTAAATACTGCGTTGCAAAATAGTATTCATTCGCATTTTGATTATTATAATTATATCCATAATAAAGAATTTTGGATATTTCTTTCATTACTTTTTCATCAACATCAATCTTATTTTCTTCATATTCTTGTTCAAAATAAAATAAACTTCGAGGATTAATTGAAAAGTATCCTCTACTTTGTTCATCTTCAATTTTGATTAATCTTTTAGTATTATAAAAAGTACTATTATTCTCCGTAATCTTTAAATAATAATTGAAATACATACTTGTTTCGGTAAATTTCTTGGCATAGACAGAATGAACAAATAAGGTTAAACTACCTACTACTACAAGAGCAAAACTAATTATATTTTTTTTCATTTTTTCTCCTTTTTAGGAAGTGAGCATTTAAAAAATAGCACAAAAAAATTAGTTTGTAAAATTACCAATTTTGTAAATCTGTTACGACTTTTATGAAATTTGACGAAGAATTTGTTTAATTTGAAGAAAGTTTAAACCTATAAGAAGCAAATTTGCTAATATTAAAGATAAATACGCTCCTTCATAAAAATTTGTAAGTAAACTAAAGGGAAGTATTAAAAATCCTACCAATATACTATACAATGTTATTCTTTTTTTAGAATAAGGGGAAAAAGAAGATAGAGGAGCTAAAAATACGAGTAGAAATAGTACATCACTTGAGAACATATGAGCTAATAAAAAATTCATATCTCCTTTATAAATAGAAAAAAATAGTAAAGAAAGAAAGTAAATTCCATAGCTATAAAATGGAATTTCTTTTTTATAATAAGTATCAAAAACTAAAAGGAGAAAAGAAATTAAAATTAAAACAGCACTGGATGTAAATAAACCACCTTTTATATATCCAAATATACCATCTAAATAAGAGTAAACAAATAGACCACTCTCTTCTAAAAGATTTGCATAATTGTAATGTCCAAGACAAAGCAAAATAGCAATTAAAAATAATTTCCCAAAAACAATAAAATGAAAATCCAAATCCTTCTTACTAATCCATAATGTATTTAAAAACAATAAAAAGGTTAAAACAAACAAAAATAGAAAAATGTTTGTTCCTATAGGAATAATTAGACTAAACAAAAGCCCATAGAATTTATTATTGTAAGGCATTTTATTTTTGAATAAATAATCGAATAATGCTCCTATACCAAATCCACTGATGGGAAAAAGCAATATATAAAACAAATGGGAAACTGGATAATAATGATTTAAGTAAGGTACTAAACCATTTTTATACCAACCAAAGAGAATTAAAAATAAAAAACAAAGATATAACTTTTGAATTAAACTAATTCGAATACGCTTATGAATTCTACTCATCATTATCACCACTTAAATATTTTTGTAGAGGAATATAGGAAGGACAAATATATGTACATAGTCCGCATTGGATACAGCTGACTTTTAATCCCAATTTATATGCCATTAAAGGATTTTTATGAAAAGGACAAATACTAATACATTTTCCACATTTAATACAACTTTTTTGGATGCGTTGTTCTTTTTTCATTACAATAATCCCTTGTATTTCTTTTGTAACTATCAAATGATTTAAATCAAGTTGTAATCCCCCCATCATTCCATTTACATAAAAAGAACAAGTACTTAAATCTTCCACATAGTATTTATTAAAAATATCGGCGACATTCACGCCATACTTTGTTTTAATTATTAAAGGTTTAGAAATTCCATTGCCATTAATCGTAATATGTTTTTCTACTAGAGGTTTTCGTTTTTTTAAATTAACATATATTTCATAAATTTCACTGGCTTTTAAATATAATACAGAATCTTGAATACGCAAATAGCGAGTTAAAAAGGTTTCTTTTCCAATTAAGTATAAATCATCGACTAATCTAATTTCCATATTTTTATACATTCCAAGTATATTTTGATAAGCCAAAATAGTTTTACTATCGGTATTTTTTAAAGCAATGATAGCATTCCCGTTAGGAATAGTTGTTAGTAAAGCATCAATTGCATCGACAATATATTTGGTTTTTTCTTGTTGTAAAAAAGACTCATTTACAATGTAAGGTTCATCGTCAATACCAGAAATTAGCAATGTATTACCCGTGTAATTTGCAATCTTTTCTTTCAATCGACTATCAAATAAGCTTTCAATTATTTCTTCTTTTTTTAATCCATTTATCTTTTTGCGTGTTGCTTTGGTATTACCACTCTTTTCTTGATAATCATTAGCAAGAACTAAACAATTTACTTTTTTGCCATTCGAAACTAAACAAGTATCAATTCCCGTTAATTTCCCAGATACTGGTGCATAAGTATTTTCATATAGCATAGTATCTTTTTTAATATGCCTTTCTTTTTTTAGATCTTCTTTTCTAGGGGGAAAAGGTACATAAATCAAATCAGGTGTATTATAGGAAACACTTTCTATCGGCGTATTTAAACTATCATTTTTATCTAATTTTATTAGTTTTGCCATAATTTCACCACTTTTTTTATTATACACTATTTTTTAATGAAAGTCTTTTAAAAATAAATATAAATTTTTAGCAACATCAACAGGAAGAAGTTTTTTTAGTTCTTCTTCACTTGCCTCTTTCATTTTCGCAACACTTCCATATTTTTTAATTAATGTTTTTTTACGTTTTTCCCCTATTCCTTCAATATTATCTAGAACACTGCCAATACTTCCCTTACTTCTTATGGTTCGATGATAATTAATCGTATAACGATGGACTTCATCTTGCATACGGGTTAAATAATGAAATAAATTGCTGGTTCGATCAATTTCTACTACTTCGTAGGTATCTCCCCTTACCAAATCATTGGTTCTATGGTGTTCGTTTTTCTTAAGTCCACAAACAAATATGGGTAAATAAAGCTCTTCTAACACTTCTTGACAAGCATGAATTTGACTTAATCCCCCATCGACAATAATTAAATCAGGGCATTCTTTTTTTTCGAGCATCATGCGATAGTATCTTCGGTATATGACTTCTTTCATTGTATGATAATCATCGTTTTTATCAATTTGAATTTTAAATTTACGATATTCACTTTTAGCAGGTCTTCCATTTTTAAAGACAACCATCCCACTTACGGAAAAATTGCCAAAAAGATTGGAGTTATCAAATAAATCTATTCGATTTAAATTTTCTAATCCCAGCAAATTTTTCAATTCTTCATTTGCACTTTCCGTTTTATATTCATCTTTTTTAATAAGTTCAATTTCATTTTCCAGATTTATTTTTGAATTTGTAATCGCCATTTCCACTAATTTTTTCTTAGGTCCGCGCGTTGGAACACTAAATTTTGTTTGAATCAAATTTTCGAGTAACGGTGCATGCATATCCTCTTCTACTAAAATTTCTTTTGGAATTTCATGACGCGCATAAAAATGCATAATGTACTCATCTAAATCATCATGAACATCACTTACTAAAGGAAAAATATCCGATTTTCCTCCTACCATCTTTCCATTGCGCAAGAAAAAGAATTGAATGCTTACATAGCCTTTGTCAAAATAGTAACCGATAATATCACGATTTACCAAATCGTGTAATTCCACTTTTTGCTTATCCATAATGATTTTTATATATTCTAGTTCTTTTTTCATTTCCAAAGCCATTTCAAAATTTAAATTTTCACTATATTCTTTCATTTTAGATTCTAAACGGCTTACTAAAACTTTATCATTTCCATTTAAAAAACTTAAGATTTCCTTTTCCATTTCAGCGACTTTTTCATGATCAAGTTGTTTACTACAATACCCTAAACATTCATGAATATGATAATACAAACAAAGTTCCTTTTTAACTCCATCACATTTTTTTAGTGGGTAAACACGATTTAAAAGATTCACAATTCTTCTTGCTGCATAGGCATTTGGATAGGGTCCAAATAACTTTTTATTATCTTTTTTTCGAACATTTAGATATCGAGATACTTTAACTCTTGGATAAGGTTTGGCAATATATTCAATATAAGGGTAACTTTTATCGTCTTTTAATAAAATATTGTATTTCGGATTAAATTCTTTAATTAAGTTCATTTCTAAAACGAAAGCTTCTAGTTCACTTCCTGCAACAATATAGGTAAAATCGGCAATTTCTGAAACCATTTTTTTGGTTTTTCCTGTTTGGGTACGATTAAAATAAGAAGAAACTCGGCGATGTAGGTCTTTTGCTTTGCCAACATAGATAATAACTCCATCGCGATTACGCATCTGATAACTTCCTGGTAAATGAGGAATTAAAGATAATTTTTCTTTAAACATAGTTTTCCTCCTTTCAAATTCCATTTATTACTTATTATAGCATTTTTCTCTTTTTTAATCTATGGAAACGCGCTATAATAACCAAAAGGTGTTTTTATGAAATTAATAAATACATATACATATGAGATTAAAAAATCAAAATTTATTGCTTTTTATTATGAAATTGAAAAAGAAGAAGAAGCTTTAAATATTTTAGCTAATTTAAAAAAAGAACATAAGAAAGCCAAACACATTCCTTATGCCTATAAAATAGATACCATCATTCGCAAAAGTGATGATAAAGAACCTAGTAATACGGCAGGTACACCCATTTATCATTTAATTGAAAAACAAAACTTAAATCATATTTTTATTGCTGTTGTACGCTATTTTGGGGGAATAAAATTAGGAACAGGTGGTTTAACGCGGGCTTATCTAACCGCAACCAAAGAAGTATTAAATGTCTAAATCTTATTAATTAAAAAAAAGAAAAAAATATTTTCTTCCTTTTATAAATCTTTTAAAATTCTCTCAATTTCTTCCTTTGTTTTAAAACCAATTTCTTTTTTAACTTCTTTTTTATCTTTAAAAAAGATGAGCGTAGGAATACTCATAATACCATATTTTCTTGCCAGATCTTCATGAGTATCCGTATTCACTTTTAAAATATTTGCATCCGTTAATTTTTCTAATACTTCTCCCATCATTTGACAAGGCCCACACCAATCAGCATAAAAATCTACTAATGTAATCCCCTCTTTTAAACAATCTTCTAAATTTTCATTTTCCAAGTATTTAATCATTTTGCACCTCCTTATATTTTTCAATAATACCTTCTGCATTCTTAATATTTAATTTGCCTTTTTCTTGTAGCATAACAGCATTATCAATACTTAATACATTATATTTAAGAAGTATTTCCAATCCATCTTGATTTAATTTGTCCTTATCTTGTGTCGTCGTATAATTCTTATTTAAATCAACGACTTCCTTAATAGCAGAATAAGAATCCTTCATTACTTCACTTATAATAGGAGTCTTTCCTAATATAAAATCAGCTATTTTACTTTCCGTGATTAAACTACTACGAACATTAAATTGAACAAGTAAAAATAAAACCGCAAAGATAAAGATATACATTTCGATAAGTCCAAAAATTGCTCCCAAAATTTTAGAAGGAATTCCTAAAACAATCGTAAATTTTAAAATGGTTTCAATAATACCTGATATTTTAATAATAATTTTTAAAAGTATGGATAATAAGAAAAATAAAATTAAAAATGCAATGGCTTCGTAAATTAATACATTTATAACACTAATTCCAACATTAAAAAATGGAAAATGAGTATATAAAAATACAGACAATGGATTTTTTAATGTAAAGGATAGAACAAAAACTAAAATCGTACCCACTAAAGAAACAACACTTTTAATAATTCCTTTTTTAAAACCTATAACCGCTCCTAAAAGTAAAAACAAAATAATAACAGAATCAATAACACTTAACATCATATCATATCCTTTTCTATATTTAATTATATTATACCCAATAGAAAAAATCTATTAAAATTTCTTTTTATTTACTATTCTTGGTGGTAAAATATTCTTGAGGTGAAAGATAAATGACGATTGTTTTTAAAGTAAGCGATAATATTAAAGAAAAAATGATTAATTATTATAAAGATTTAAAAAGACCTACAACTCCTCCTTATGCTATCTTTCAAGCCCAAGAAGCAGATACAATTATTACTTTATACGAAAGCGGTAAAGTAATGTTTCAAGGAATTAGTGCTGATATTGATGCGAATATTTGGGTTGATTTAGAAAAAAAGCTAAACAATCGTATCATTGATATTAATAAAGATAAAAAGGAAAAAGATAAATATAAAGAAGAATTAAAATATTATTATAGTATGTCAACTATTGGTTCTGATGAAGTTGGAACTGGCGATTTTTTTGGACCTATTATTGTTACAGCTTCCTATGTAGCGAAAGAAAAAATTGATTTTATCAATGAACTTGGAGTTAAAGATTCTAAAAAGTTAACCGATGAAAAAATTTTAAAGATTGCCCCTCTTCTTATAAAAGAAATTCCTTATGTCAGTTTTACTTTAAAGAATAGCGAATATAACAAATATCAAAGTAAAGGATACAACATGAATAAAATTAAAGCAATTTTACATAATAAAGTTTTGTATGCCATCACCCATAAAGAAGAAAAATACCCCTATCAAAAAATAGTGGTTGATCAATTCGTCTACCCTAGAAAATATTTTGAACATATTTTAGAATCCAACGAAAAAGTTTTAAATATTACATTTACGACAAAAGCTGAAAGTAAATGTGCTAGTGTAGCTGTTTCTAGTATTATAAGCCGTTATTTCTTTTTAAAAAAGATGGACGAATTATCGAATGAATTGGGAATTGAAATACCAAAAGGAGCAAATGAAGTTGTCGATGAAGTTGGTAAAAAAATTGTAAGTCAATATGGATTTGATAAACTAAACGAAATTGCAAAACTAAACTTTAAAAACACTGCTAAAATAAAAGAAATCTTAAAGCAATAAAGATTTCTTTTATTTTTTTATTTGACTAAATTAATTGGCTTTTTTAATTTCTATATAAACCTCATGATTATTTAAATCAAATTTATTCGTTAAATTTTCTTTCTCTTCAATAGTAGTGGCAAGCGTTTCCTTTTTAATATAATCCTCAAATTTTTCTAAAGCTTTATTAAAATCCTCATCTCCTTTAACATAAATAGAGATGCGATCAACAATGTTAAAATCCTTTATTTTTCTTTCATTTTGAACTTTAGAAACAAATTCGCGAGCAATACCTTCCAAAATTAAATCTTCCGTTAACGTTGTATCCAAAATAATAAATTCATTGTTTTCCATCCCAACGTTAAATCCTTCTTTAGAAGAAATACGAACTTCTATCATTTCTTTTGTAACTTTTATTTTTTCATTAGCAAGTTCGATTTCTATTGCTTCCTCTTGATTTAATTTGGCAATATCTTCTTCATTTAAGTTTTCAAGTTTTTCTTGAAATTCCTTCATTTTAGAACCCAAAGTTTTACCAACTACTTTAAAATTAGGTTTGATTGTAATATTCATATATTTATTTAAATCCTCTACAAATATAATTTTTTTAATATTTAACTCTTCTTCAATTAATGGAACTAAATCAGCGATTAATTTTTTATTTTTTCCATCTAGTAAAGCTTCACTAAGTGGTTGGCGAACCTTTATTTTTGTTTCTTCACGAACATAACGTCCAATTGAAATTAAATCTCGAACCAAATCCATTCTTGATTCAATATGTTCATCTATTAAATTTTCATCACATATAGGATAGTTTTCTAAATGAACAGAATCATTGCCAGTCAAATTACGATATAATTCTTCAGATAAAAATGGAATAATTGGGGCTATTAATTTTGATAAACCAACTAAAACCTCATAAGTTGTAATATAAACACTCTTTTTGGAATTATCTAAAGTACTACCCCAAAAACGATTACGATTACGTCTAATATACCAATTTGATAAATCTTCAGAAACAAAATTTGTTAAGAAATGCACCACTTTATTTAAATCATATTCATCAAAAGAGGCACGAACGTTTTTTATTAATTTATTGTATTTCGATAGTAACCATTTATCAATTTCTTCTCTATTCTCATAAGAAACATTACAATCTTCCGTGTCAATATTATCGATATTTGCATACATTTGGAAGAAACTATAAGTATTTTTAAGAGGATTAAAAAATTTAGAATATACTTCTTTTAAACCATTGATATCAAAGCGAAGAGGAGTCCAAACAGGAGAAACATAAGGAAGATAAAATCTTACTGTATCGGCACCATATTCTTCTATTGTTGTAAAAGGTTCTACAATATTTCCTCGCGATTTACTCATTTTTTTACCTTCCGCATCTAAAAGTAAATCATTTACTAAAACGTTTTTAAAAGGAGAACAACCTTTAACAAATGTAGAAATCACCATTAAAGTATAGAACCAACCTCTAGTTTGATCAATTCCTTCGCATATAAAATCAGCAGGAAATTGACTTTCAAAAAGTTCTTGATTTTCAAAAGGATAATGATATTGGGCAAAAGGCATAGAACCAGAATCAAACCAACAATCCAATACTTCTAATATACGCTTCATTTTGCCACCGCATTTAGGACATTTTAAATAGATTTGATCGATATAAGGTTTATGTAAATCAAAATCGTCTTTAATTTCCGTAGTGGCCATCTTTTTTAATTCAAGAATAGAACCAACCATATGATTATAACCACATTCACATTTGAAGTAAGGGATAGGACTACCCCAATAACGACTTCTAGATACATTCCAGTCTCTCGCATTACTAATCCAATTTGCAAATCGTTTTTCTCCAACATATGCAGGATACCAATTTACACTTTCATTTGCACGAACCAAATCTTCTGTCATTTTACTTACACTAATATAGTAACTTGGCATGGAATAATAGATTAATGGCGTATCGCATCTCCAACAATGTGGATATTCATGTTCTATTTTTTGACGCTTAAATAACTTGCCTTCCTTTTTTAAATATTCAACCACTTCTTCATTTACATCATGAACAAACTTTTTATCCCACAATCCTCCAACATAACAGCCATCCTTACCAACAGGATTTAAGTAAGGTAAATCATATTTTTTACCAACATTTGCATCATCTTCACCGAATGCTGGAGCAATATGAACAATACCTGTTCCATCTTCCATCGTAACGTAATCATCACAAGTGACATAAAAAGCTTTTTTATCGACTTCAAAAGAAGGAATAAGTTGCTCGTACTCTTGATACTCTAAAGTACTACCTTTAAACGTTTCTAAAACAGTTATTTCTTCTCCTAACACTTTTTCTACTAACGCACTTGCCAAAATAAACTTAGTTCCTTTTGATTCCACAAGACTGTACTCTTCCTTGGGATTTACACATAATGCCACATTCGCAATTAAAGTCCAAGGAGTTGTGGTCCAAACTAAGAAATAAACATCTTCATTCTTCTTTTTAAAAGGAACATAAACCGTTATAGCATGATCCGTTTGATAATTTTGAGCAACTTCATGAGTAGCAAGACCTGTTCCACAATGAGGACAGTATGGTACAACTCTAGTTCCTTCATAGAACATATCTTTCTCCCACATTTGTTTTAAAATCCACCATTCGGTTTCAATATATTCATTTTTATACGTTAAATAAGGATGTTCGACATCAAAGAATTGGCCCATCTTACTTGTTAATTTTGTAAAAGCGCTTTCATTTTCTCTAACACTTTTTCGACATTCTTCATTAAATTTTTCAATCCCTAGTTCTTCAATCTCTTTTTTAGAAGAAATGCCCAATTTTTTTTCAACATGGTTTTCGACAGGTAATCCATGCGTATCCCAACCAATTTTTCGAATCACTTTTTTACCATTCATAACATGATATTTTGTAATTGTATCTTTTAAATTTTTTGAAACCATATGATGAAGTCCAGGAAATCCATTAGCAAAAGCTGGACCGTCATAAAAAACAAATGTCTCATTCTCTTTATTTTTTTCTACTTGACGATTATGCATTTTATTAATACTACCCCAAGATTCCAAAATTGAACTTTCTATTTCATGAATAGGTCTTTTATCCAATTCTTTAAAATTTTTCATAAACTTTCCTTCTTTCTAATAAAAAAACCGCAAAGACTCTTTAAGGAGCAATTCTGCGGTACCATCCTTTAGTTTACTTAATTGGCTTGTAACGTAAGCAATTCGTTATTTCTTACTTCTTTTATTCAGAAATACAACTCCCAAGTGATTTTCAAGAAAAAATGTTTATTCATTTTCACCCATTATGAACTCTCTTTAAAACATTAAATTTCCCTACTTTTCTTGTTCCTTGTTTTTTATCTATTCTACTATACTTTATTTTTCTAATAAATGTCAATATTTTCTCCGTGCTTTTTTACGAATTTTTCTAAAGCATCAATATATTCTTCTTGACTATCTAAACCGACTATATTTTCTTCCGTTTTATCTAATTTGCGTATTACGATTTCAGGTTTTTTATTTTCATTTAAATAACGCATTTCATATAAATAAATATATTTTGTATTATTTATTTCTATTGTATCTACAATACCATATTCCTGATTATCTTCCAAAATTACTACTTCTGTTATATTCATCCATTTGTTCTCCTTCTTTTAAAAGCTTTAAATCCTTCTCTACATACTCTTTTAATTCATCATAATTTTTACAATTGGCGTAATTTGCAACATCTTCTATTGAATGAAAATCAGTCCCATAATATTGATTAATTCCATTCAACAAAATCTCTAAATTATTTTTTTTACAATAATCATCTAAAGTATAATAATAAAGAAAAAAAGCAGTTACGGGATTACTATATTTTTCATGAATTTGCTTTATCATAGCTTGCCAATCATGATCATGTAAAGGGACGTTTTTTTGTAAAGTTTCACTATATTCTATACCTCTATAATAAAAATTGGTATCATAAATTTGTTCTTTATATTCTTTTATACTCTCATTAAAGGTAGCATTTTGATGTACTTTAAAAATTTCATAGGTAGCAAAAGAAGTTAGTAAAACAGCTATAGCAGTTACAACATAAACTTCTTTCTTAATTTTTTCTTGTCTTTTTTTTCTCTTATTTGGTACAGAAACACTTTTTACACTTTTTTCTATAGAAGATATCATAACTTCTTCATTTTCTTTTGTATAAGTTACTTCTTTTTCATACTTCTCTTTTATTTCTTGAATTTCAGTATCTAATCTTTTATTTAAATTTTGAACAAAAAATTTATCTAAATCTTCCATATTATCCTCACTTTAAAAAAATTATAAACTTTTATCTCATCATTGTCAATGTTAAGTAAATTTCATAATTAAATATTATTTCTCTCTCATAATATGATATTATTAATAATAGAAAAGAGGGTTAAAATTTATGAGAATCAATCCAGATATATTTAAGGAATATGACATTCGTGGAACATATCCTATTGATTTAAATGAAGAAATTGCTTATAAGATAGGTAGAGGCTATGGAAGTTATTTAAAAGAAAAATTGAATAGCTCTTTTTGCGTTGTAGGAAGAGACAATAGACTTTCAAGTTTATCTTTATCTAATGCGCTAATTGAAGGAATTATAGATAGCGGTTGTGATGTTTACAATTATGGACAAATTACAACCCCGATGCATTATTTAACTAGACATCAAAATCATGCTTATGGAATTATGGTTACGGCAAGTCACAATCCAAAAGACGATAATGGTTTTAAATTTTCTTTCGATCATTTAGCAAATGCTCGAGGACAAATGATTTATGAATTTCGTGATTATGTATTAAAAAATCAATTTTTAAGTGGCAAAGGAAAAGTTATTTTAAAAGATTGTAAAAAAGATTATTTAAATTACATGAAAAGAAATATCCAAATGGGAGATCGCAAAGTAAAAGCTGTTATTGATCTTGGAAATGGTGCTACAACTTGTATTGCTAAAGAGGTACATCAATTATTTAAAAACTTAGATATCACTTATATTTGTGATACTAATGATGGAACATTTCCCAACCATCACCCCGATCCAGCTGTAGAAGAAAATATGGAAATGTTAAAACAAAAAGTTTTAGAAGTTCATGCGGATCTTGGAATTGCTTATGATGGCGATGGTGATCGTATTGGCATTATTTTAGATAATGGAAAATACATTTCTGCCGATCTATATATGATCCTTATTATTAAAAATCTACTTCCTACTCTAGAAAATAAAACAATTCTATACGATGTGAAATGTTCCAAATCTTTAGAAGATGAAATTATTCGCCTTGGTGGAAAAACCTATTGCTACCGAACGGGAACCAGTTACACAGAAGCTAAAACAAAAGAACTTAATTTAAGTTTTGGAGGAGAATTTTCTGGACACGTTTTTTTTAATGATCGAGATTATGCCTTAGGAAGCGGAATTTATGCAGGACTTCGACTTATGGAAATAGTATCAAAAACTGATCGTCGTTTAAGTGAAATGCTTGCAGACATTTCAAAATATTATTCTACTCCTGAAATAAAAATTGCAACTACAAATGATAAAAAGTTTGAAATAGTAAAAGAAGTACTAAATTATGTTAAAGAAAAAAATTACCAATACAATGCAATTGATGGAGTAAGAGTCACTTTTCCAAATGGTTGGGCTTTAATAAGAGCTAGCAATACAGGACCTAATTTAACGATTCGCTTTGAAGCTAAAACAGAAGAATATTTAAATACTTTAAAGAAAGAATTTATGGATGTTGTCAATCAATTTCTATAAATTCTTTTATTATTGATTAACTAAACAACGATTTAACGACACCAAAGATTTCTGTTATACCTTTAGACATGAACCCTTCAACTTTTGCTCCAATAAAAACAGCTGCATCTGTCGTATGATTGCTATAATCATTTTTTTCTTCAAAAATATAGGTATTTACATCAATTGGATTACCCTCTTTTACGTCTTTTTCAAATTTTTGAATACTTTCTTCAGTCATAGCTGTTTTTTTAGAAACTTTTGCTTCGTAATAGCCACTTTCTAAAGCTATATATAAACTAATAAATATTAAAAATAAAAAACTAAGCAAACGCATAAAATAATTTTTATCTTTCTTCTTCATGGTTCTCTCCTTTTATATAATCATATAAAGCATCTGCTAAAACATTCAATGTATTATTAATTTCTGTTATTGTATTATATTGTCCTCCTATTTCAATTAGAATGGCATTAGGACTTATATTCTGATTATAGATTCCATTTACCCCACTTCCTCCTTTTAAGGAAATGCCTCTAGAAAGACTAGGATATTTTTCTTTAATAGAATTATTAATGGTTTCGGCCATTTTTTGATTTTTTTCATAACCATCATGATCTTTTCCTATCACAAATAAAATTTTTGCATATTTTTTATTATCAATTGTAGTAGTCGTCACATCATAAGACATGGAATCTCTGTGCAGATCAATAAAATAACTCAAAGTGGGATTTTTTGTAATCGCATCTTCCAATAAAAGTTTACTTGCCGCATAGGAATAAGAATATTTCCAGCTATGAATTCGTAAAAGCTCTGCAATATCATTGGTTTCAACCATAGATGGAATTCCCAAATCATTTAAAGACTCCCTTAAAATATAGGAAGCCATTAAAACACTGGGTGTTATATTATAGGAGGCATTATTACTTTTTTGATATCCTTCTGTTTGATGGGTATTGTATATATAAACGATTGGTTCTTTTACACGATTTACATAAGGATCTTCAATATAATCCGCTTCTATTCCACTTACAAATTCATCTGGTTCTTCTTTTAAAGAATCAATACCCAATGTATATTTTAATAAAAAGTGCGTACTATTTAAATTTAAAATATCATAGAAAAGATTAGTACTTTTTTTAGTATTTAAATTGTAATTTACTATAGAATTAATTACACTTCCATTATCTAGTTTTACTAAAAACTTATTATATAAAATTTGAAAAACATAAAAAAAACTGATTGATATAATACTTAAACTAAAAAGAATTTTGTATTTTGTTTTTAATTTCCTTTTTACTTTTATTCTTTTTTTCATAAAATACCTTCTTTTTTATAAGTATAAAAAAAGAAAAGTAAAAATTATGTCAAAAAAACAAAAAATCGTTATTTAATAAATAAATGATTAATACTAGTGGCGATAATATTCGAAGAAGCTTCTATAACTTCTTGTATTGTTGTTGTTGCCAATAGCATTTTGTTTAAATTTAGAACACAAGGAACTCCAATAGATAATACAGGAATTTGAAATGTTTTTTTATTTATCTCTTTTGATGAATTTAAAACACTTCCAGGAATTATTCCTGTATCATTAATTTCAATAGCGCTGTTTAAATAATTTACTTCTTTTGTAGAAAATGAATCAATCATAAGAATAACATCTGGTTTCATATCTTTAACAACCATTTCAATTAATTTAAAAGAATTGATACCTGTTTTATGCGTAACAGATGGATTAAACAAAGCAATTTTAGGAATTGTTAGAAAATCTTGATATTGATTGGTTGCAATTAACTTATCGGTCGTATATACCCCTAAAGCGTCTGCTAAAACATTTTTATTTCCTAATCCTACCACTAGGATTTTTTTAGTCTTTTGATATTTTTTTAAAAAAAGTTTTAGAATTCTTTCTACTTCTTTTGAAAGCATATTTTGTTTTAAAAGTAAATTTTCATAAGTAAAATGAATTATAAAATAATCCCCTACTTCTTTTCTTAACTTTCTTTTATTTTCTTTGGAAACAACATAATGGTTTGTAGTATATAGAGTTGTCTTTTTCTCTTCCATTTTCATCTTATCTTTTATTCTATCTATACCACTATCTAAAAAAAGATTTTGTTTCATTTGTCTCACCTAATTTTAGTATGAGAAATATTTTTCTTTTTCATTACATAGAATTAAAGGAACTACTTGCAAAAGTGTTATTCTTTTGATAGAATTGTTAATGAGTTTAGGAAAGGAGATTTTTATGCCTAATATTAAAAGTTCTAAAAAGGCAGTAAAAGTTATTGCCAAAAAAACAGAGAATAATCATGAACTAAAAGCAAAAGTTAAAAATTTAATTAAAAATACGGATATTGCAATTAAAGCTGGCGATAAAGAAAAAGCAACTTCTCTATATAACGAAGTTAAAAAAAGTATTGACCATGCTGTAAGTAAAGGTTTTATTAAATTAAATACTGCAGCTAGAGAAAAATCTAGATTAGCCAATAAAATAAAAGAAATGAAGTAATCTATTCTTGAGGACTTCATTTTTTAATGTTAAAATAAATTAGGTGATTCGTATGAAAATTATAAAAAATAGTCTTGTGCCCATTTTATGTTTACTAGCCATTGGAACTGTTTTTATGAACGCTGATTTAATATCAGATTATATAGCAAAAACATTAGAAAGAAACCCAAATGTTGTCATTCAAGAAGGGAATGCTTATAAAAAAGAGGATGATTTTATTTACGTTCAAAATACTAAAAATTTTGTTCCCCTTAGTTATAATGATATATTAAATATTTATTATACTATTTTAAATAATGGTTATGAAAATTTTACATTTTATTGCCCTAGCGAATATAAAAATTGTACAAAAGACGTAACAGAAATTAGTAATGATCCCGAAACCTTATCTTATATCAGTAACTTTGTACATCCTTTTAATAGCTTTTCTGATGATATTAATAATCCTACTACAACAGAAATTTATGAATCGGGAGAAATTAATATTACCATACATTACCTCTATACTGAAGAAGAAAAGCAAATTTTAAATCAAAAAGTAGATGAAATTTTAAAAAAAATAATAACAAACAAAATGAGTGATCAAGAAAAAATAAAAGAAATCCACGATTATATAATTGAGCATACAAAATATGATACGAATAATAAATATCCAGTGGATAATAGTAAAGCCACAGGTCCTCTTTTATATGGTTATGCAACTTGCAGTGGTTATACAGATGCCATGGCACTTTTTTTAGAAAAATTGGGTATTAAAAATTTTAAAGTTGCTACAAAATTTATTAGTGAAGATACAGAAGGTCATATTTGGAATGCAGTCTTTCTAAATGGAAAATGGTTACATTTAGATTTAACTTGGGATGATCCAGTTGACACCTCTAAAAGTGAAGATGATCGTAAAGATTATTTGGAAGATACCTATTTTTTAATTTCTACAGAAAATTTAGAAAAAATCGATGCTGGAAATGTTGTAATTAAAGATCATTTATTTAGTAAAAGAATTTATCCTGAATTAAAAAAATAATGCTAGCAAACATTATTTTTTTCAATATATTTTTCGATTTCTTCTATAGTATTTTTAAAATTTTGATAATCAACTGAAAACCATTGTATATCCATTTGATTTTTAAACCAAGTGTATTGTCTCTTCGCATATTTTCTAGAATTTTTTTGACATTCTTCGATTACTTCTTGTAATGTTTTTTCACCTTCAAAATACGGATAAAATTCTTTGTAGCCAATTCCTGTTCTAAGAGGTTTTGAATAAATTTTAGCATCATAAAATGGTTTTATTTCTTTCAATAGAGGATCCACCATCTTTAAGAAACGTTCATTAATTTTTTTATATAGAATCTCTCTATCCGTTGTAAGACCAATAAATATAGTATCTTTGTATAATAAATCATTTTTATGATTGGTAAATTCTTCTTTGTTTTCTAACTTTTCCAAAATTCGGAGTAAGCGTTTACGATTCTTTTTATCATATTGTAAATCTTTATGATAAGCTTCAATTTTTGCTATGAGTTCTTCATTCGTTAATTCTTCGTAATTCTTTTTTATTTTTTCTTCCGTAAATTGATAATCATACAAAGCCGCTTTTAAATATAAGCCAGTACCTCCTACAAAAATAGGAGTTTTTCCTCTCGATTTTATTTCTTCAATTTTTTTTCGAGCATCTTTTTGATAATCGTACACACTATAATTTTCTTGAATATCTTTAATACTTAATAAGTGATGTGAAATTCCCTCTTTTTCTTCTTCCGTTATCTTAGCAGTTCCAATATCTAGACCTTTATAAATCTGCATTGCATCAGCATTAATAATTTCTCCATTATATTGGTGAGCTAGAGCAATACTTAATTTTGTTTTCCCAACTCCTGTAGGACCAACAATGGCTAAAATCACAAAAAATCACCTACTTTTTTAAACTTCTTTTTTGTTCTGCCAAATAATTTTCAAAAATTTCAGCATCGATTCCATTTTGTTCCATTTCTCTTTTAAACTTCTCAGTTAGAGGGTGATTATAAAATTTCTTGACTTTTTTTTGATAATAGTTCAATTTTTCTTTATACTCTTTTAATTTTTCTTTTAAAACTTTATTATCAATATCAATCAAATTTGTAGGTTCTTCTTGCACAATTGGAATAGCTAAGTCTTCTAATTCTTTTAAATAGCTTTTTTCCTTTTCTAATTTTTTTTCTAAAAAAAAGTTTTGTAATTGTTGTCTTTCAATTTTCCTTTTGTCACTTTGATAAATTATGAAACCATCCAAAGACCAACCCAATCCTATAACTCCTCCTGCAACTATACCAAATCCAATTAAAATTTCTTTTAAATTCCATGCTCCCAAAAGGAAAGGATTATTTCCTCCGATACTAAGTGCCCAAGAAAAAAAGAAGCAAGAAAGAAAAATCCAAGGAAAGCCAAGAAAAATTAATTTTTTATCCTTTTTTAATTCTTCCAAATCTTTAACATTTTTTTCTTTATTCCTTTTTATTTCCTCTTCCATAAGTTCAATTTTATTTTCTTGCTTTAAAATTTCTTCCAAATTATCTGTAAAAGGCTTAATAATTATACCTTTATTACTAAAAACATGAGCATGGTTATCAATAATTACACTTTTTATATTCATAAAATCCTCCTTAAAAAATTAATTCATTTCCTTTATAATAAAATCCAAAACTTTTCCATATTTCGTGATAGCTTTTTCATTCTTATTGACTAAAAAATCTTCAAAAGAAATAATCACATCTTCAATTAAAATGTTATTGTTTTCTTTATAGCATTTCATGCTCTTTAAAATTCCCTCTTCTTTTTTTAACACTTCCAAAGTTTCTTTAGCATTCAGTTTTACAATCCCGTCCAATTCACTGCTATCAAAATCAAATTCATTCATAGAACCTGTAAATAAACAAGCATATACATTTGCAAAGGCACGATCTTTGAAAATAGAACCATCTTCTTCCTCTCGGTCCATAACAAATTTATTTATTTCAATTAATTTTGCATCATTATAACTAACTTCATAACCGAGTTCTTCTTTAATTTCACGTCCAAAAGCTTCTTTTATTGTTTCACCACTTTTTACGTGTCCACTACTAGTCGTGTATAATTTTTTCTTATCTTTGCAAATTTGAAAATAAACATTTCCCTCTTGATCAAAAAGCCAACAATGTACTGTATTATGCCATAGTGCATCTCTATGAACTATTCCTCTTTCTTCTTTACCTAAAAATGTTCCATTTTCATTATAAACATCTAAATACTCCATTCTAACGTGTCCTTTCGAATTTATTATAGCAAATAAATATTGATTATGCTATAATTATTGACGGAGGTACTTTTATGATTAAAGAGTTTAAAGAATTTATATCACGTGGCAACGTTGTTGATCTAGCTGTCGGTGTTATTATCGGTGGTGCATTTAGTACCATAGTCTCTAGTTTAGTAGATGATATTTTAATGCCGATTATTGGAATGATTTTAGGTGGAGTTAATTTTAGTGGTTTATCAATTACCCTTGGAAATGCCCATATTATGTATGGAGCGTTTATTCAAAATGTTATTGATTTTCTAATTGTTGCCTTTTGTGTTTTCCTATTTGTTAAATTCGTAAACGAATTATCTAAAATAGGACATCATAAAAAAGAAGAAAAAGCTGAAGTTGTAGAAACCGAATTATCAATATTAAAAGAAATACGTGATGAATTAAAAGTTAAAAAGGCTAAATAAATTGCCTTTTTTACTTTAAAAATTTTTTATAGAAAGAATAATCAATTATAGAATGAATTGATGAAATGAGGATTTTTATGTATGATGTTGTAATTGTTGGTGCTGGTCCTGCTGGATTATTTGCAGCTTATGAACTAGCGATGAAAAGCCATTTAAAAATTTTATTAATTGATAAGGGAAGATATGCAAACACTAGATCTTGTCCAATGAAAAAGACAGGAGAGTGTCATAATTGCCCTACTTGTGCTATCTTATCGGGATTTGGAGGAGCAGGAACCTTTTCGGATGGAAAACTAAATTTTATTCCTAAACTTGGAAAATCGAATTTATTTAAATATCTAGAACAAAGTGAAGCCTATCAGTTAATTGATGATACAGAAGCTATATTTAATAAATTTGGAATGGATTCTGAAATCTATCCTAAAGATATAGAAGAAGCTAAAATCTGGGAAGAAAAAATTGCTCGCGTTGGGGCAAATTTATTGATTATTAAACAAAAACATTTAGGAAGTGATAAACTACCTGAATATATTACGCATTTTACTGAATTTTTAAAAGAAAAAAAAGTAGATATGCTTGAAAATACCGAAGTTATAGATGTAAATGAAAAAGATGGAGTCTACCATATAGTTTATAAAGAAAAAAAGGAGCAAAAACAAATAGATACCAAGTATGTAATTATTGCTCCAGGTAGAACAGGAGCAAAATGGATGCAAGAACTCGCTGACAAATACCAAATTTCTTATACATCACAAAGTATTGAAATTGGTGTAAGAGTTGAGGTAAGAAAAGAAATTCTTTCGACCATCACAGATGTGATTTATGACCCCACTATATTTATAAAAACCAATACCTACAATGATGAAATTAGAACCTTTTGTACCAATCCAGGTGGTTATGTTACTAAAGAAAATTACAATGGTTATATTTGTGTCAATGGGCATGCCCTAAAAGACATAAAATCTCAAAATTCTAATTTTGCTTTTATATCTAAAGTCAATTTGACAGAGCCTGTTACCAATACAAGAGAATATGGTGAATGCATTGCCAAAATTGCTAATACTTTAGGAGCAGGAAAACCTATTGTCCAAACCCTTAGAGATTTAAGAATGGGAAGAAGAAGCAATATGGAACGCATCAAAAAGGGATTTATTGAACCAACCTTAAAAGATGTTGTAGCAGGAGATTTAGCATTAGTTCTTCCCCATCGTATAATTAAAAATATTATTGAAGGTTTAGATATTTTAAATGAAATTATTCCAGGTGTTAGTAATGGTGAAACTCTTCTATATGGACCAGAAATTAAATTTTTTAGTAATGAAATTGAAACCGATAATCATATGAAATTAAAAAATCATAATATCTATTTTATTGGCGATGGAGCTGGTAAAGCAGGTAATATCGTAACTGCCGCTGCAACGGGGTTAATTGCGGCTCGAGATATACTAAAGAATAACCAAGAAAAGAAATGAAAATTTTCTTTTTTTTTATTCCTTCTTTTAAAAAACAAAGTACGAGTCATTTTCTTTTCACTTTGCATTTGATATAATATAGAAAGTGGTAGTATGAATAAGAAGTTAAGTATTCAAGATTTATTTTATATTTTTGTTATAAGTTCCATTTTAGGATGGTTTGTAGAACTTATATTTCTTTATATTCGTAAAGGAATATTTGTGAATCATTCTTCTTTAGTTTTAGGTCCTTTTTGCCTTGCTTATGGTTTTGGTGGTGCTCTTCTTACCCTACTTTTATATAGCTATGAAAAGAAAAATATTTTTTATATCTTCATCTTATCTTTTATAAGTGGAACGATTTTAGAATACATTATGAGTTTTGGAATGGAACTCGTTATGGGATTTTGTGCCTGGGATTATTCAAATGTTCCTTTAAATATCAATGGGCGTGTTTGTCTTTTATATAGTTTATTTTGGGGCTTTTTAGGAATCTTTTGGATAAAAGTCATCTATCCTATGTTTAATAAGCTGAATCAAAAGCTTCACAATAAAGGGGGAAAAATTGGTATGCTTCTTTTAAGTATCTTTTTAATTATTGATACCTTATTAACGATTAGTGCCTTTATAAGAGTAAAACAAAATTTAAAAGGAATCCCTCCTAAAAATCAATATGAAATTTTTTTAGACAACCATTTTGGTTTTAACTATTTAGATAATATGTATAGTCGATTAGAAAAAATCAAGGAGGATGCCCCATGAAAATTTTAGTTCTTAGTTGTTCTACGGGTGGTGGACACAATAGTGCTGCAAAAAATATCATTCAATATTTAAATAATCATCATATAGAGGCTGACTTTCAAGACTATCTTGCTCTTTTTGATAAGAAAAAGAAAAAGATTGTAGAACAATTTTATTATAAGTCCTTACTAGGGAATGGTAGATTGTTTGAAGGAATTTATAAATTAGGAGAACTCTATAATAAAACAAATCTTACCTCCCCAGTTTATTTATTAAACAAATATGGAAAAGAAAAAATAAAAGAAAAAATTAAAAAAGAGGGATACGATCTATGCCTTTGTACCCATTTATACCCTGCTCTTGCTCTTACTGCATTAAAAAAAAAACAAGAGATTCATTTTCTTTATGTTGCTACTGATTATAAATGTATTCCTTTTACAAACGAAATAAATGCCGATTATTATGTTATTCCAAATAAAGATTTAGAAAATGATTATTTAAAAATGGGTATAGAAAAAGAAAAACTCCTTCCCTTTGGTATTCCTGTTGAAAAACCTATCTTTAATAAAAAAGAGTTATGGACCAAATTAAATATAATGTATCCCAAAAATATTTTAGTCATGAGTGGCTCTATGGGATTTGGCCCTATTACAAAATTAATAAAAGAACTATTAAAAAAATTAGATACTAATACAGGACTAATTGTTATCTGTGGTCATAATCAAAAATTGTATAAAAAACTAAAAAATATAAAAGATACGCGTTTAAAAGTTTTAGGTTATTGTAAAAACGTTTTAGAATATATTTTTGTGTGTAATCTTGTTTTAACCAAACCAGGAGGTCTAACCACCACCGAAATTTCCATTTTAAATAAACCTTTTATTCATATATTCCCTATTCCTGGTGTTGAAACGTATAATGCAAAATATTTTCAAGAAAACCATTTAGCTTTACTAGAAACCAATAAAAAAAGAATTGTATCTACAACTCTTTTACTCTTAGAAGATAAAAATTTACAAGAAACCCTTTCTAAAAACTTACAAGAGAAAATACCTTTTAATTCTTTAGAACAATTACATGACTTTATTTTAAAAAATTTTCTATAAAAGATTTTAGTAAATACATCAGATTTAAAAAGAACTATCATTATTTTTTCTTATAGCGATTATTATCCCTCTTATAAAGTTTTTCTAATTTTCGTTCATGAGCTTCTGCTAAAGAAATATGTTGATCATTTGCAATACAAATAATAGTAAATAACAGATCTGCAAGTTCATCTTCTAAATCTTTCAAAGTTTCTCCGTCTTTTTTCTTTTTATCGCCATATAAATAATTCATTACTCTTGCCACTTCTCCACATTCTTCACACATCGTAGCAACCATTGAAAGTGGGCTAAAATAAGGTTTTTCAAATTGTTGTGCCCAATCATCAACATCTTTTTGAATTTGGGAAATTGTTTTTTTCATTTAATTTTACCTCCTTACAATAAATAAAATTAATACTCTAAAAATACAACCTATTTTTATTTAATCATCAATAAAATCTTTTAATTGTTTTGCATATCTAGGTTGTCTCATTTTAAATAAAGCTCTTTGTTCTTGCTTAACAATTGTAGTTCGAGAACAACCGAATATTTTGGCTACTTCAACTTGTGTTTTTTTATGGGTATCATCAAGACCGTATCGCAATAAAATGATTCGTTTTTCTCTAGAATTTAAACATTTCAAAGCTTCACGAACAATATCTATTTTCATTTCAAATATTACATCGTTGATTAATTGTTCAGAATCAGTGCCAATAATATCTTCCCTTTTCGTTTCATCTTCATCTTTATTTTGACCGATTGGTTGATCTAAACTTAATACAACATGACTGTGTTTATCATACTTTCTTAAATCTCTTTTTATTTGGTTTTCAATTGCAACTGCAATGTAGGAACTAAACCCTTCTATTGGTCTTTTTTTATAGTCAAACTTATTAATAGCTCTTATTAATCCTTCATTACCAGCCGATTGCAACTCTTCAAATGTTAAACCTTTTCCTAAATACTTTTTAACAAAAAATGTAACTAAACCACTATTACATATTGTTAAAACTTCTATTGCTTCTTTATCCTTAAATTCACGCCATGCTTTTATGCATTTTTCTGTTTCGTCTAGAGTTAATCTTCTAACCATTATTTTCACCGCCATTATTTTTTGATTTAGTTAATTCCTTTATTTTCTGAATTACTATGTTTATATTAGGAATTTATCTTTTGAAAATATATTTGCTCTAATCACACTTTTTAATGGTATTTCATACTTCATAAAACAATAACCCCCTGAAATTGTTTTATATAATAGCACAAATTTCTTGATTTTACAATCATTTTGATTAAGTTTGTAATAGTTTTATGATAATGTCAGTATAGTTAGCTTTTTGTAAATGAAAGAAGTAATAGCCTTCTTTCTTTTTATTTAAACTTTTTTTAAATAAAAAAGTAACTCTATGGTAATCTCGTAATTATTACTTGTAGACAATAAAAAAGTTCATAACATCCTTGTTATGACCTATATTCTTAAATTGCAAAGTAAATTTTCACTCTTTATGATGACCTAAAGAAAGACAAATTTTATTTAATAGTCATAATCATATATATGATCTATACCTAATTCTTGTAATTTATAGTATTTTTTTAGTACTAGTCCAATCTCTTTTACATTATCATCTGGATATTTTGTCATTAGCAGATTATCACAATTTTCTAGATTTACAGGATGCAAATCAGAACCTACTATTCTAAAAATAAAATTATTATAAGCATCTAAGAGATATCTACCATTATGATCTTTTAAAGTAACAACCACGTGATTAGCTTTAGAAGGTTGGACTTTACGCCAAGTATTTGTTTCATCAGTTTTTACGTATAATACAGTTGAATTAAAGCCCAATGTTTTCATTATATCATTTACTAATAGATTTATATGACGACAACATCCTATTCCATACATAACTTGCGCTCCTTCAGCCATATTAGGTAAATCTAAATAATTAAATAATGCTGAATACTTCATTTCACCATTAAAGCTAAATCGGCCATCATTTAGTAATTTAACTATTATTGCATAGCAATTTAAACTATCTTTTACACAGATACTTTGTAAATTTTCTTTTAAAGATTGTAAAAAATTACGGTAACATTTATTAATTATTAATCTATCATTTTCTGTTAAATAAAGCATTTTAAACCTCCTACACATTTGTTTTTGCTAGTTATTATATCATATTTTAAATATTTTTTACATAATATTTAAGTCACAATTTAATATAATTCAATTGAAAAAGTAAATTGCGTTCAAAGACAAAGAAGTGAAACTTAGTCTTTCATCAAATTTAGTCAAGGA
>CANRBV010000008.1 GCA_947628965.1 uncultured Bacilli bacterium
AGAGCCGAATGCTCTAACGGGGCACGTTCGGAACTGTGAGGGTTGTATGGAGTAATCTATACTTCTACTCGATTGTAAATAAAATAGTTTATATAATAAAAAATAATACCAAGTCTTAATTCTTGATATTATTTTTGTTTGAATACTCGCTCTTTAATATACTTTCTATTTCTTTGAGCGATTCCTTGCATCCATTACTAAGCCATTTTTTATAATTGTATTAAGTCCCACTCTAAAAATTATATATAATAAATATAAATTATTTTATAAAAAACAAAAAATTTAAAATTTCTTCAAACCCTTATAAATAAAGGGCTAAAGACCACTTTTTGATTTAAGGATGACCGTTGACTGTCCTCTTAAATCGTGGTATTATGGTAATATAGGACAATTAGAAGAAATACCTATATTTTCTTCTATTCGCTTCTATATTATTAGTTTTAATATCTAGTTCATTTTGAAC
The DNA here is from genome assembly GCA_947628965.1 of uncultured Bacilli bacterium. Lineage (GTDB taxonomy): Bacteria > Bacillota_I > Bacilli_A > RF39 > UBA660 > MGBC108787. The sequence goes on from CANRBV010000008.1 coordinate 464, forward strand.
AGATATATAGTCGTTAAAAATTTAAAATTGGACTTTAAGGGAGATATATACATCTCTCTTTTTTCATGTCCATTTTTAGGAAAGGAGAAATTAATTTTATGGAAAAGACATAATTTTTGAAAAAAGTTAAACCGTCGGAGACTAATTTAGAGGGTCTTAGGGATATGCCCTAACAAGGAATTGGGTGTGTAAACACCATGCTTGATAGTTTTAATGGTTAAAAAAGCAAAGTTTGGTAACCCCAAAATTTGGCAAAAAGGAGGAATATTTATACTAAAAATTTATTATGATCCTTATACCATTTTGTGTTTAAGATATAAATTTACACTTCAAGAATGTATAAAGATTTCCAAAAGAATAAAAAGAAATCATAGATGGGAAAGTGAATGGCGAGAGCGTCATGCTCAAAATGGTGCGGATATTTTTGAAGTAACATTAGGATGCCTTATTTGGTATGCAGAAGTTGAAACTAAAAAAGGTTATCCGTTAGATCTAAAGATTCACTTTTTAGAAAAGTATATTGAATTTTTAGAAAGTTATGTAGGAATTCCACATGAGCATTATAATTATTGTGATTTACCATTAAAATATTTAAGAAGTTATTTTAATAAAACAAAAAATGCGATTGGTGTTGCTACAAATAGGATGCAGAAACAATTTCCCTATCCTCTTAAATATGTTAAGGATGGTCGTGTTTATGTTTCTGCTATTGGTATTAAATGGCTAAATGAAAAATACTTTAGAACAAAGTATATTGAGTGGTTGGAAGACCGTAAAGACTCGTTAGAAAATATAATTTCTAATAAGTCTTTTTTTGTAAATAGTCCTGTGTCTTAAAAATATAATTTAGAGAGGGGATGTTTATATGCAATTAAGTGTTGAGAACTACGATAATTTAGGAAATAAATTAAATCCAAAGGAGATAATTTTAAATTATCCACTTATTTATACACTATTAAAGAAGTACCTAAAAGAGATGTAAAAATATAAAACTATAAGCATTTTATTTTTTGTACAAAAATGATATTATGTAGTTATGAGTTTTTTTACAAAAAATGCTTTTATAAACAGAGGAGGAGAAATTATAAAAACTATAAAAGCAGTAGTAAAAAAAATTAAAGCTCTTTATGTTCGTGTATCAACAGATGTTCAAGTTGATGGATATTCAATAGAGGCTCAAATAGAATCACTAGAGAATTATGTAAAAAGTCAAGGCTGGATGGATTACAAAGTTTATACTGATCCAGGCTTTAGTGGTAAAGATTTAGATAGACCTGCTATAAAACAATTAATTCAAGATTGTGAAGATGGAAAAATTGATACTGTGTTGGTCTTTAAATTAGATAGATTATCTCGTAGTCAAAAAGATACTTTATTTTTAATCGAAGAAGTATTTAATGCAAATGATGTAGGGTTCATATCTATAAGGGAAAGATTTGATACAACTAGTCCTTTTGGAAAAGCAATGATTGGGGTTTTATCAGTATTTGCTCAATTAGAAAGAGAAACAATCTTAGAAAGAACAAGAATCGGTTTAAAGAAACGAGCTGAAGATGGTTATTGGCGAGGTGGAGGTAAAACTCCTTTTGCCTATGACTATGATAAAGAAACAGGTTTGCTTGTTATTAATCCTGAAAGGAAAGTAATCTTTGATTTAATGAAAACATTAAGACTTCAAGGATATAGTTATGCAGAATTAGAAAGAATAACAGGTTACGACCAGGCTTGGATACAAGGTATTCTTAGTGCTAAAACTAATTTAGGCAAAATTCCATATAAAGGTGAACTTTATGATGGAAGGCATGAAGCTGTAATTACTGAAGAAGAATATGAGCAATTACAACAAATTGAGCGTCAAAGAAGTAGAAATCAACACGCAAGTCATTACCTATTGTCTGGTAAGATTTATTGTGGCAACTGTGGAGCAAAATACCGTTACCAAAAATGGGGACAAAGAATTATTTGCTATTGTTATTCTCAACAAAAAAGCAAACCAAAACTAATTAAAGATCCAAATTGTAATAATATAAGACTTGATAGTTTTGAAATAGAAGATGCTTTTTTAGAACAACTATTTGCAATGTCATTAAATGAGGAATTATTTAGACAAACATTCAATCTTTCTAAATTGAATCTTAAAGATGAACTTAATGCAAGGGTTGAAAAAACACAGAAAAGAATAGACAATTTAATTCAGTTATTATCGGAAAATTTAGCAAACGAAGATGTAAAAAAAGAGTTAGAAAAATTAGTTAAAGAAAAGGCTGAAACTATAAAACAAATTGAAGAAATAGCAGTCCAAGAAAAAGATGTAAAGACCTTTGAGCAAATTAAAAACTTGAGCAAAGTATGGAAAGACCTAGAATTTCAAGAAAAAAGAAATCTAATAGAACAACTATTAGATAAGATTATTGTAGATGGTAAAACTTTACAAATTTATTGGAATGTTAGTGCAAACTAGCATAAAAAATATATAATGTTCTCGACATGTGTCTTAAGTCCCAATTAAACTCATAGAGATATTAATCTTTAAAGAAGAGATAATGGTTCGGTAAGACGCTGGAATTACAACCTCTTTTAATATTTGAAAATTACTTGCTTTAAAAGATTTCAATAACTTTATTTTATACGTATCGGTATTTAAAAATCCATTATAGATAGTAATAATACTAATAATTAAATTAATTAGTAAAGCCATTGTAATAATTGATTTTACATTTGCTCCAGTCCATATAATAATGATAGGACCAAGAGCTACTTTAGGTAAGGAATTAAGCATTGTTAAAAATGGATCGATGATACGTGCTAAAGTTTTAAATTGGTATAGAATGATGGCTAGGAGAAATCCCAAAGTTATTCCTAGTAAAAAAGCAATTAAAGTTTCATAAATCGTTGTAAATATGTGAGAAAATAAATGATAATTTCGATATAGAGATATGAAAGTTTCCATTATTTTTTTAGGACTTGAAAATATAAAAGGATTTATGATTTTTTTATCCGATAATATTTGCCAAAGGAAAAGAAAAAGTAAAACGATCGTTATTTGGGTAATAATAATCCAAACTCTGTTTCTTTTTATTTTCGTAAGATATTCTTTTTGCTCTTTAGACATTGACATCTAAATCCTTCCAAATCTTGTTATAGTATTCCGTAAATCTTTTATCTTGGCGATTATGAATAGGGTCTTTTTTCTCCTCTAATTCAATTTCATAAATCTTTTTAATTTTGCAAGGTCTTTTTGATAATACATACACTTTACTTGACATTGAAACCGCTTCCGATATATCATGCGTAACCATTATGGCTGTTTGCCCTTCCTTTTTTATTATGTCATAAACATCATTACTTATTGCAAGACGGCTTTGGTAATCTAAGGCATTAAAAGGTTCATCTAAAAGCAGAATATCTGGTTTTAGAGCAAGGGTTCTAATTAAAGCCACTCTTTGTTTCATACCCCCTGATAAACAACTTGGATATTTATCTTTAAAATCGTATAAATTGTATTTTTTTAGTAAACTTAAAACATAATCTTCTCTTTCTTTTGTGATTTCTTTTTGAATTTTTAAACCAAGCAAAGCATTTTCATAAATGGTAAGCCAAGGAAAGAGACAATCACTTTGAAACATATATCCGATTTTAGGATTTTCTTTTTCAAAATGAATTTCTCCTTCGCTTGCTTTATCGAGTCCAGCGATAATATTTAAAAGTGTAGATTTTCCACAGCCAGAAGAACCAACTAAAGAAATAAAATCACCTTCATACACTTTCATATTGATATTTAGAATTGCTAGAATTTCACCATCTTTGGTATGATATTTTTTCGATAAATTTTTAATTTCTAGTAATTTATTTTTCATTATATAAATTGTTCACAAGTAATTCATAAGGAACATAGGTATCTAATAAATCTGCTCCAATCATAATATCTTCTAAATTTTTGTAACTTTCTTCTGTTATAAATGGAGTTGCAAACCAAGAATCATATTTTTTATAATTCTCTACAATTTTGGTTAAATCTGTAAGGGAAATATCTGGAAATTGTGGTAGGATACTTTTAGCAATTTCTTCACTAGTATGATTTTTTACATACTCTAAACCTTTATTTAAAGCTTGCGTAAATTGAACGAGTAAATCTTTGTTGTTTTCTAAATAACTTTTTCTTGTATAAAAAGCGGTGTATGGAACCTCACCAGAGTAAGCTCCGATATTTCCTACGATATACCCAAGTCCTTCCTTTTCTAAATTGGTAGCATTTGGTTCAAATAAATTTACAAAATCACCCATACCCGCAATAAATGAACCAGATAGAGCAGCAAATTCAACGCTTGTGTTTATTTTTATTTCTTTTTGATCTACTTTTTCATTATCTAAAGCATTCATAAAATTTAAAATGGGCATTCCACCTAAACGACCAGCAAGAATTTCTTTTCCTTTTAAGTCATTTAATGTGAAATTTTCTATTGGTTTTCTTGAAACGATGAATTGTCCATCTCTTTTTGTAAGACCGCTAAATGTAACTAAATAATCTTCTTCGCCACCCTTATAAACATATATGGCGCTTTCTGGACCAGCAAAACCAATTTGAACATCGTTAGATAAAACAGCAGCAGCTACTTTATCTGCTCCACTCGTTAGTATTAAATCTATATCGATATTTTTTTCTTTAAAATAACCTTCCTCAATGGCAACATAAAGTGGTGCATAAAAAGCGCTATGCGTTACCTCTGCTAATTTGATGGTTGTAAAATTTTCCTCTTTTTTCGTTAGTTTTGCTGTAGTAATAATCAATACTATTAGTATGATTAATCCTAACAAAACACCTATTATTTTTCTTTTCAAAATAAAATTCCTCCTTTTTAACTTACAATGTATTATATTCTACCAACTTAAATGTGTTAAATAGGGTTTATGTACTTTCTTCCTTTTATTTTGAGGCATAGTATATAGTAGAGTTGATAAAAATGCGTTTTATAATTTTACAAATGAAATTAATTAAAAAGAAAGATCCAGCTTTAAAAAGTTGGTTTGAACTATTTTTATATCCAAGTTTTATTGTACAAATTTATTATAAGATTGCTCACTTTTTTTATAAACATAAACATTATTTTTTAGCTAGGTATTTTTCAGAAAGAGGAAAAAGAAAAACAGGAATCGAAATTCATCCTGGTGCTGTGATAGGAGATAATTTATTTATTGACCATGGAATGGGTGTTGTAATTGGAGAAACAACAATTATTAAAAATAACGTTACGCTTTACCATGGAGTTACTTTAGGTGGTATTAAAAATACAAAAGAAAAAAGACATCCAACTATTGAAGATAATGTTGTTATTGGAGCACATGCTCAAGTGTTAGGAAATATTACCATTGGCAAAAATGCTAAAATTGGAGCAGGTGCGGTTGTTTTAAAAGACGTTTTAGAAAATGAAAGCGTGGTAGGAATACCAGCTAGAAAAATTTGATTTTATGGTTTTAATTTTATATATATGGCTTGTCAAGAAGTATAAAAAAGAGTAAAATTTAAATTAAGATATGGAGGATTAAAACGTGAATCATTTTAAAGAGAACCTCAGAACCAAGACTAGTAGCCGTCTCGGGGGGGGGGCATTAGAAAATAAGAGAAAGAAACCAGAAGGCTTAAAAAAATTTACGAAACATAAAAAACAAAAACAAATTTTAATAGGAACAATAATTATTTTAACTTTAGTAATTGGAGGAATAAGTCTATATAAAACATTTGCAATTTATGAAGAACATACCACTTTTGATGTATTAAAAGGAACAATACCCAATTTTAAAAAGACTGATATACAATTGGCAATTACCTTAGATGGAAAAATGATTGATAAAATACCTCAAAAAGAAGATGGAAAATATTATAATGTCGATGTAAAATGTGATAATGATGCTTTAGGTATTTGGAATTATAGTAAATGGAATGTAGAAGTAAGTAACTTTAAAAATAATACTGAATGTTCAGTAGCTTTTACCACATTAAATGAAAAAGATCCAACCTTAGGCAGAGGAGAAATTTATACTATTTTAACTATAGATTATACTACTATTGAGGATATTGAATTGAGTACTACACAAAAGGAAGCAGAAGCATATATCGATGATAATAAAGCAATTGTTATGACTAGCCCACAAAATTCTGGGCCTGAAGTTACGGTTTGGACAACAAATAGCTTTGATTTGTCAGATTATCGATATGCTATTATTTTAGGCAAGCTTGATAGGAAAACTTCTTATGGGTCTAATACTGTTGGTTTTTCTACTACCCAAAGTGTTAACTTTTCGGTAAGCGGAACAAATTCTACACCAGGCAATTTTTATACTTTACTAGATATTTCAGAACTAAAAGGAAGTTATTATTTTGTGGCTACTATCCCTAAGCATGGATATTCTTCAACAACGTCTATTCAGTCTATTTTATTAATAAAATAAAAAATATTAGCCATAATTTACCAATTTACTTTTTTTTTCTTTGTTCATATTAATAATGGAGGTAATTTTTTATGACAGAGAAGGAATTATTGTATGTAGAAGATGCTGTTAATCATGAACTTTATATGATTAAAACTTGTAAAGAAGTAGAGGATTGCTTAACGGATGAAAATCTTGTTAAAGCAGTAAAAAAGATTGGAAATAAACATGAAAGTATATTACAAATGTTTATGAATTTGTTATAAGGAGGAATTATGGAAGATAAATATTTAATGGAAAATTTAATGTATGGAAGTAAAGTTATTAATGATTTATATTTACATGGTTTTATCGAATCTACAAATGATAAAGTTTTTGAAGCTTTTACAAAAGCCTTACAAGAAACATCTAAATTACATAATGAAATTTTTAAATCTATGGAAAGTGCAGGATTTTATAATATAAGTAACGTTGAGGAAAAGAAAATAAAACAAACAAAAGAAAAATTAGAAAAATCTTGCCAAGAATGTTTAAAAAAAGAGTAATTATATTTAAGCAAGTTTGAGGTTTTAAACTTGTTTTTTTTAAAAGTTTTTATTTTTTTTAATTTAGTGCTATTCATAAATAGGGATAAAGTGTATAATAAGCTTGAAGTGAGGGAATAGAAATGAAAAAAAATAGAAAACTAATTTGGGCAATTGTTTTTTTGGCAATGCTACCTATAAGTGTTTTAGCAAAAGAAAAAGTCAATGTATATGTTTTTAAAAAAGAGGGTTGTCCTCATTGTGCAAATGCCATTACATTTTTTAATGGGTTAGATGCTGAGTATCAAAGTTATTTTAATTTAGTTCTTAAAGATGTTTCCGTAACTGAAAATAGCCAATTAATTAAGAAAGTTGCGAATACATTTAAAATAAGTATTAAAGGTGTTCCTTTTATTGTTATTGGAAATAAAACATTTGAAGGTTTTAAAACTGATTTTGAAGAAGATATCAAAACAGCAATTAAGGATGCCTATGAAAATGAAACTCCTGATGTAATCGCTCCATTAATGTTTGAAAAGAAAACAAGTTCTAAAAATATTTTATGGATTATTTTAGCTATTATAATTGGTATTTTATTTTTAGGTATTATGGCAAAAGAAAAGGAACCAAAAAAAGAAGTTTCTAATAAAAAAACTTCTAAAATAACTAAAAAGAAAATAACTAAAAAATAAGTCTTTATAGGCTTATTTTTTGTTATTTGCTAAAATTCCTACAAAATCAACTATACTTGAAACAATAAGTAATATCCCTACTACTTGAAGAATAATATTTCCTACTAAAATAGTATAAAGACCAGTACCTACAAAGATAAGACCAATCACAATGGGAATATAGTTTCTAGTTTGTATAGAAATAATGATGTTGCGTAAACCGTTAAATATTAATATTATACCTAAAATAAAACGTAAGAATTTTTCTATTGTACTTGATAAAAGTAAAATAATAATTCCGATAAATAATGCACTTGCTGCTAATACGAGCTTATTATTATCTTCAATATTTAGTTGCTTTTTCGTTTTATAATAAGAAATAAAATTAAAGATTCCTACAAGTAAAAATACAGCTCCAATACAATAAAATGTAATAATAATTGCTTTTCCAGAATCAGTAAATAAAATAATACCGATAATTAAGCTTGCTAAAGCACTTAATAATGCTGAATTATTTTTAGTTTGTTCTTTTTTAGGTTTAATTAAAGTAACTTTTTCCTTTTTCATTAAATACTTCCTTTCATTATAATCATACTTTTAATTTTTTAAATAATCAAGTAGCAAAAATAAAAACTATATGTTATAATGTTAAAAGAATAAAGGGGATATAAAAATGTTAGACAGAGAAAGTGTTTTAAATGTTCTAAAAAAATATGGTTATAATTCTTTAAATCGTGCACCATTTCTATATCAAGATAAGAAAAAAATTGGTATTTATTTTATATGGCCTCATAAACATTATGGAAACTTAGAACGAATTCTTTTTTTTAATAGTTTAGAAGAAGTAGAAGAAGAAGTTTATAAATATTGGTGGTTCTCTAATAATAAAAATAAATATCCCCTTTCAGTCTTATTTGACGATTATGAAACAATAAGCCCTAAAGTTATTTATACATATAAGGGAAATCCTCTTACTTTAGAAACTATCAAAAGTCTACAAGATAACGTTATTTATTTTCCTGATCCAAAAGATAAAATTAAAAAACAAGAATTATTGCGTACCGCTACTATTTTAATTTTAATTTTGAAAGAAAAATTACGCCTTCAAACTGAAACTTATAATAATGTGCAAGAAATGAAAGGATTATATCAATCTTTAAAAGAAGAATTTCAAAATAAATTAAGTTTATATAAAAAAGGAGTTTTAGAAACACAAAGTCATGTTGATGTCATAGAAGAAGAACAAAATGATGAAACAGAAACATTGTTATTAAAATTAAAAGAAGAACTTAACTCATTACAAACTATTGAAGATATTCAAAAATTTATAAATATCCTATATACTTATTTTATTAATATAGAAACAAGTACTTATGCTCTTCAAAATAATTATTTACTTAATCGTTATCCATACGAAATAGATGATATGCGTAAAAAAATAGCTATTTTAGAGGAAGCATTAAATACAAAGAAAAAATTATTTCAAACAAAACAAGATCCATATATATTACTTGCCTCTGTAGATAATGCAAGTCCTTGTAAAAAAATGGTAGACGTAAAAACTTATATTGAAAATGAACGCAAACAAAAAATAGAAAAATATCAACATCGCGATGGTATAAATGAAAATGTCTTGGGAGATTACCTTGTTAGTTTTGAAAAATTAGATATTGAGTTGCCTCCAATGATTCAAAACAACTATTATGAAGAATTTGATAAAGAGGATTTAATTCATACTCTAAAAAAAATGTTTAACGATTTAAGTGAAAAAGAAAAATCCGCTTGTTATATAGCGTCTTCCTTTTTAAGAGATTGTTTAAGTTTACTATTACAATATCAAGCAGAAAATGAAGCAAATATTACCGAAGTTATTAATAAACTTATCTTGGAAAATAAAATTCATTATTTTAATGAAGCCTATTCTATTTTAGATGATTATTTAAATGTTAAAATTCGAGTTAAATATTTTACGATTATAAAAATGAAAACTTTTGAGACTTTTATGCTTTCATTAATAGAAGTAATCGATATTCTAAAAAAACTAAATCAAACCTTGAATAAAAGTTTTTATGCTTACTATGTGGATAGAGAAAAAGATATTATAAATTTATATTTAAAAAATATTGTGCATTTGAATAAAAAGGAATCTTATATTGCCAAATTTATGCCTAATGTTCCTCTTTATTATTCTCCTCTTACGATTTCAAGACAACTAGATATTATTAACAACAATGAATTAATTGAAAGAAATACAGATACTATCTTTTTATTAAAAAATAAAGTAGATATTAATAAAAGTGAAGAAAAAAAAGTCGTTGTACAATATGAAATAGCAAAAATGAGAAAGAAAAATTATACAATTGTTGAATCTGTAAAAGAAAAAAATAGGTGTACTTACTATAACGATATGATATATAATAAAGTTGGTGAATAAGATGAAAAACAAAAAAGAAAATTTCTTTAAAAGATTTTATAATGAATTAATCGATTTAAGTTCTATATTTAAAAATGGTGATGGCAAAAAAAAGGTGAGTATTCTTTTTGATTTACTTTTTTTGCTTTTTATCACTTGTATATTGAAAATTCCATTTATTTTTGTAAGAGATTTAGGTGATAACTTAATTGAAATGTTTTTTGATAACAATATATCTATATTGGCACTATGGGGTCTTGTTTTGGAAATTGCCTATATTTTTGTAGCGTTATCATTCTTTTTTAAAACATTTGATAAATGGATGAAAAATATGAAATAAAGAAGAAAAAAATCTTCTTTTTTTGGGAGAAAAAGGAAAAGATAAAAGCGGGAATAGCGATTGACAACGCTGTTGAGAGGAGAGTATAATAAAAAAAGAAAATTTAAAATTTTTTCATAAAATATAAAAAAAGGAAGGAGAAAGAAAAATGAAAAAATATGGGAAAATGCTTATAACAGCAATAGTCGGGATGTTATTTGCAACAAGCGTAAATGCAAAAATGATGACAGCAGAAGAATTAGGACATGAAGCTGAAAAAATTGCACCAAATGCTCGATTTATTTATGTAATTGGAAGATACGCTTATACATCAAGTTATGAAAACTTTAATATTCAAGATGTTATGCTTGCTGCAGCAGATAGTGTAACCTTTGAAAAAGGAGAAAATATTAAAGATTCATTAAAAGATATGACCATGTATGCAATTGATAGAACGTATAATGAAAACTATGATGCTACAGGTTGGAAATTAGGGGAAAATGAAATAGGAAATGGTACTGCTTTTGGTAGTGGAGATGCAAAGGTTGATATTCGTTATATTGATTATCAAGTTTTAGCAGAAGATTCAGAAGCAGAAATTTCTCTAGATATAGATAATGAAGAAAATGCAACATATAAAGAAGGCTTAGAAAAATACCTAAGTTTTACCACAGACAAGTTCTATGGAAAAAATGATAATAAAATAAAATTAGAAGAAGATAAAGTAAAAGGATTATTATTAAAGAAATCTGTTAATGATATATCTTTTAATCAAACAGATAAAGAATTATATAAGAATGCTGAATATTTTCTTGCAACAATTGTAAAAGTACCAGGAGCAAATAAGCATACAACAATTACTGTAACTAATTTAAAAGGTATTTCTAAAACATCTACTTGGGATGATTTTGATGTTCAAGATGAAACTCCAGGAATGTTTGGTTTGCTCTCATTTAGTAAGGAAGATTGGAAAAATAGTAATGATAAACAAATAACCATTACTGTTGATATTGATGGTAGTGGAAAAGAATATAACCCTACCACTTATACATTGGATTTAAGTGCATTAGAGTTCCAAGAAGAATCTAAACCAAGTGTAACACTAAGCGATCCAACGACTGCTGACAAAACAACATTAGATAGTTGGCAATATGATAGCCAAATCAACAGAGAATTATCATTAGAGAATGGTGTATTAACTGGTGTTCTAGTAGAACAAAAATTAACAGAAGTTGCCTTTGGAGCAAATAATACAGAAGGTTTCTATTTTGATTTTAAATTTACTACACCTGCTGACGTTACAAGAGAGCAAATTCAAATTGAATCTCTTACTGGTAAAGATGGAGATGTTAAGAAAAAATATTCAGGTTTTGATGAAGAAAATAACTTAACAATTTTATTCCGTTTCCCAGATACTACAAATAAATGTGAGGCTGGAAATAGTGAAAATTGTAAATTATATTTCCGTGTAGATTATGATGGAGAAGGAGAAAAATATTTACCAACCATTTATGAAATTGATTATTCACAAGTAGAATTTGAAAAGAATTCTAAGTTTAGTGTTACAAAAGAATTACCTACAAGTGCTGAAACGAATATAAAAAAGACATTTGAAGGTTGGGGATTTAAACCTGAAGAATTAAAAGATTTTGCAACTTATAAAGAAGGATTTAATATTACGGAAATTGATCCTCATAATGTAAAAATTTCTGGTTTATTACCATTAATGAAATTAACAAATAAAGATGGTTTTGGAGAAGAAGCAACTCAAAAGAATGGCTATTATTTCATCTATGTTATTAAAACAGATGTTAGCAAAACTAATCATAATGGTCTAACGGTAAAAGTTCCACAAAACGGTGATGGATTAGAACCAACGAAAGTATTAGATCATAGTGCTTTTGATACAGATCATGAAATGGCAATTTTAATGCAACTTAATCCAAATGCGGAAGCTAAACAATTTAAAGTTATTGTTGATATGGATGGAGAAGGAAAAGAATATGCTCCATATGAAATCATATTTGATTATGAGGGTGTAGAATTCCAACAAGAAACAATTTCAAATATCAGTCTTGATGAAAGCAAAGTACCAGATGCCGATAAAGCAACATTAACAGAATGGGGATATCAATTTCCAAATACTATTGAATTAAGCAAAGAAAATTCTAAACATACGCAAGGAGATTTAGTTTTAAGTGATGATAATAAATTAAAAGGTACTGTTAAAGAACAAAAATTATCTGGCGGCGGATTTGGAGACGATGCTGATTCTTACTTCTTTAGTTATACAATTGAACCAAATGAAGTAAAAGATACTATTGAAGTAACCGTAAAAGATGTTGCAGGAGAAACTTCATATGATATTAATGATTTTACTGAAAATAGTGAAGGTAAGCAAGTATTAACAATCTTACATCATATTTCAAAAGAAAATGCTTCTCAAGAAAGTGAGAAAAAAATTACCATTACAATTGATGCGGACGGAGAAGCTGATAAGCATTATACTACGGAGGAATTTGAATTCGATTATACTGATGTAGACTTTGTTGAATTACATGATGTAAAAATTAATGATAACAATGGGACAACAACGGAAACTATTGATGTTTATGATGGTGAAAAATTAACGCAACCAGCGACCCCAGAAGCTCCTAAACATGACGAACATGAGACTCAATATAATACGTTTGATCATTGGAACATTAAAGCAAATGATGAATATAGCGAAGATAAAGAGTATCATTTTACTGAAGAGGTAACGGAAGATATAACATTATATCCTATTTGGGAAATTGATGTTGAACAATATATGAACGATGTTGTTGATTATATAAATACAAAAGATAATGTTAAAAATAAATTTAAGATAGAAAAAGAAGTTGCTGATGGTGAAGAACAACATAAATTAAAAATTAAAATATTAAATAAAGAACAAAAAATTGATGAAATAACTGATACAGGTATTTCATCAGCTATTGCTCATGCCTTAGCATCAGGAGAAATTGATACAATAGAGTTTAAAGGAACTAAAGAAAAAGAGTTTAAAAAAGGTGATTTAGCTGATGAAGATGCTATTAAAGCTAAAGTAGAAAGTGACTTAAAAGAATTTATTAAAGAAGAATTAGGTAGTGATAATAAAACTCTTGATGATTTATACACAGCTGAAAAAGATAAAGATGTAACAATAACAATTTTTCCTAAAAAAGATGTAGCTGTATTACCAGGTAAAGAAGAACAAACTGGAATGATTTATCATATTGATTTTAAAGAAGAACTAAAAATTTCTTTTGATGCGGGAGTTTTAACTGATCCTGATGCAGAATATGTTAAAACAGGTGAATCAATTGATAAATTACCAACGCCTGTAATTCCAGAAGAAGAACAAGATTATCGTGAGTTTGTTGGATGGTATAAATCTGATAATACAAAAGTTGAGAGTTTAGATGATATAAAAGAAGATACAACTTTAACTGCTCATTATGAATTAAATGTTGAAAAATTTGTTGAGGATGTTGTAAAAGATTTAGATAGTTCTGATACTTCTCATTCAAAAGATTTTAGTAGTAAATTTGATATAAAACAAAATGCAGATAATAAAAATGAAATTGAAATAGATTTAAAAGGTGCTAATTTACCATTAAATGAACTAGCAGAAACATCTATTCCAGGAACTATAGCATATATTCTTGAAAAAGGAGAAATAAAAGATATTACTTTAGGATTTGAGAATGGAGAAAAGAAATTTTCTAATGAAACAAAAGAAGAAGTAATAACAAAAGCTAAAGAATTATTTAATGAAAAATTAAGTGGTAAAGAGGCTCAAACAACTTTAGATCAATTAGAATATAAAGCTAAAGAATTCACTATAGAAATTGGTGATGTAAAAAATGATACTGTTAAATTAGTTGATTCAAACGGAGAAGCTGTATCTAATAAAACTTATACATTTAAATTTAATTCTGATTTTGTAGTAGTAGATGCAGAAGATAATTTAGGTGCTCAAAAAATTAGTGAAGTATTAGATAAAGACTATAGTACTATATATGTTGATAGTGATATAACTGAAGCAGATCCTATAACAATTAATAAAGATATTACTATAGAATCAATTGAAAACATTGAAGGAATCAGTTTAGCTGCTGATACTCAAAACACAATAACAGTAAATAATCAAGATACAGTTATTGATGTTCAAAATGGTAATGTAACATTAAAAGATCTAAAACTTACTGGTGGTAAAAAATCAGAATTAAAAGTGGAAAAGGATGCAACAGTTACAGTTGAAAATATTGATGTATCTGGTGATATTGAAATTCCAACTGAAAGTAAAGACTCTGATGAAATGCATGCTAATATCTTAGTAGAAGGTAAGTTAACTGTAACTGGAACGATTACAAATGATAATGAGTCTTATAAAAAACCAACCATTGCTTTAGTTAAACATTGGGCACATCCAGGAAATATAACTGGTGAAGACGATGAAGTAGACCCTTCTAAAAATGTGAATGTTCATCCAGAAGCTAGTGTAACTGCTACAGGATTGACGCATAATGATAGATATCATATCATACAAGAAATTAAAGTGGGAGTAGACAGTACGGTAGAAACATACTATGGTGATTTCTATTATGTAAACGCACATAACTCTGAAATTTATTATATGGCTATCAATGACTTAAAAAACGATCCTAATTATGTTTTTTCTAAAATTAAAGTTTATTATTATGGAGATGAAATTGATTTTGAAGCTTTAGGGTACAAATCTGGAGAAAAACCAGTAGTAAATGATGAAGTTTTTGATAACTTTACTTTTGATGGTAAGATTGTAAAAGCAGAAAAATCAACGCCAAATCAATTAGGATTTAAAGCACACAATACGAATATGTTAGTTGCTAAATATACAACAAAGCCTTCTATGTCTGTTAACCTTCAAAGTGGT
Organism: uncultured Bacilli bacterium; assembly: GCA_947628965.1. Classification (GTDB taxonomy): domain Bacteria; phylum Bacillota_I; class Bacilli_A; order RF39; family UBA660; genus MGBC108787. Next base: position 15,759 of record CANRBV010000008.1, read on the forward strand.
TCTGGACTAGCTGTTTCAGGAAATAAAATTTCAGGGTTAATTGAAACGGAAACAAATGAAAAATATATAATTCCGTTAACGTTAACATCCGAAAAATTTCAAGACAATAAGACAACAGTAAAAATTACAAATCCAAATGGAGAAACAGAAACAAAAATTTATAGTGCAAATAATGAAAATGGTATTGCTCCAGTTTCTGTTTCTACTCCAGAAATGAAATTGAATTTAGAAGCTATCAAATCAACTAAAATTACTGGTAATAATGGTAAAGTATATACAATTGAATTAGATGTTGATGGCGCCGACACTGAATTTGAAACTGAAACTTATACAATAGATTATAGTGAGGTGGAAACTTTAGAAGAAAAAATTAATAAGGCTGCTGAAAACACTCACAATGCGAATAGTTTTACAGTTAAAAAGAATAATAAAATAAATAATTATATCGAACATTTTACTTATGAATTTAATAAGGATACTGGATTAACTCATTTAAAATCAGAAAATGGGGATAATGTAGAAGAATATTCATTCTCATTAAAATACGTTGGAAAAACTGATTCTAAAGTTAGTGTGGTAGTTGAAAAAAGAACTGAACATGAAGAAGGAAAAGTATATTTAAATGATTGGGAATATCTTCATCCTCAACAAGTCGGTACAGCTATTCATGAAGTTACAATGTTAACGGACGTTATGGGCCAAACTTATATTAATGCTATAGATAAAGTACAAAAAGTAGACGGAAAAGAACATACTTATTTAGTATCTTTAAATAGAGATAGATATAATGATTGGATAAAGAAAAATTATCTATCAAATCCAAAATATAGTTCTGCTGAATGGGCTTTAAATGAGACAATGACATTAGAAGTTGAACTAGATGACAATGATAAATATATAAAGAGTATAAAAACTTCTGAAAGTAGTTCAAATAATATATTTGATGTTACTTTTGAAAAAATCAATTCAACAACGATAGATGAACCAAAAAAAATCTTAGCTACGGATGGTAAAGTCCTTACTGATGATGACATTACTGATTTCTATAATAAAGGTGTAAAATGGTGGGAAGAACATACAGGAGCAACTGTATATTCTGAATAGCTTAAAGGTGTGATTAATCACACCTTTAATAAGTTAAAAGAGGGATTATATGAAAAAGAAAATTTTAATGATCTTTTTTCTAATGTTTTTATGTTTTCCTATGGTTACAAAAGCTTTAGCAACCAATGCTGATTATAATACAGTGAATCTTTATTACTTTTGCGAAAAAGAAAATAGTGAATGTGATAGTGGAAAAGAATGGTTAGAAAATGAATTAAAAACAAATATTCAAATAAATTTTAATGTTAAAAATATAGAAGATGAGCAGGAATTATATGATAAAGTAAAAGAATCTTTGAAAATTAAAAGTAAAAAACTTCCTTTCATAGTGATTGGAACCAATTCTTTTACTGGATTAAGCAAAACAAACAAAGAACATCTAAAGGAAGCGATAGTTGCTTACCAAAACGCTGAAGAGGTTTGTGATCTTGTTTCTACTATAAAAAATGAAAGAGATATAAAAGCTTGCTTAAATCAAAATAATGGAATTTATAGAAAAAGCAATTATTGGTACTTTTATTCCACTTTTGGAATAATAATTATTGGAATAATGGCTATTATTTTAAAAAAGGAATTGAATAAATAAAATACTATGATTTAATTGTCATAGTTTTTTATTATACAAAATATAAAAAATATACAAAAATAATAAAAAATATATATAATGTATATTTAATATATTATTTTGCGGTTAAAATTATTTAAAAGGCAAATTTTGATAAAAATTAATGACATTTTTTTGACATTTGCTTTATTTTTTAATGTTTTAAATTTCTTGCAAACTTTTGTGTTTTGTTGTATACTTTTAAAAGTGTGCTTAAAAGGAAGTGAAGCTTATGGACAAAATTATAAACATTGCAGTTGTTGCCCATGTTGATGCTGGTAAAAGTACTTTGGTAGATGCCTTATTAGAACAAAACGGAGTATTTGATTCACACGAAACTCCAATTGATTGTGTGATGGACAGTAATGATATTGAAAGAGAAAGAGGAATAACAATCTATTCTAAAAATTGTGCAATACGTTATAAAGATGTTAAGATTAATATCGTAGATACTCCAGGACATGCTGATTTTTCTAGTGAAGTAGAACGTGTTATTAAAACAGTTGATACAGTGGTTTTACTTGTGGATTCTGCCGAAGGACCAATGCCTCAAACAAGATTTGTTTTGAAAAAGGCTTTGGAACAAAATTTAAGACCAATTCTTTTTATTAACAAAATTGATAAAAAAGATGCAAGACCCTTAGAAGTTGTCGATATGACCTTTAATTTATTTATGGAATTAAATGCTACTGATGAACAACTTGATTTTCCTATAATTTATGGGGTTGCAAGAGATGGAATTGCCAAAAAAAGTTTAGAGGAAGAATCAGATTCTATTGCTCCTTTATTAGATACGATTTTAGAAGTTGTAAAACCTTATGAAGGAAATGAAAATGATCCATTACAATTACAAATTTCAAATCTTGACTATGATGAATATATTGGAAGACTTGGTATTGGTCGCGTAAGTCGTGGCTGTATTAAAGTTGGTGAACTTGTTTCTTTATCAAAAAACGATGGACGTTTAGAAACATTTAAAATTACTAAACTTTTTGTAAACGAAGGTTTAAAAAGAGTTGAAAAAGATATTGCTTATTATGGAGATATCGTAACGATTGCAGGGTGCCCAGATATTTCTATTGGAGATACGATTTGTGCAAAAGACCATATAGATCCGCTTCCTCCTATTGAGATTGAAAGACCAACTTTATCTATGAACTTTTTAGTAAATAGTAGTCCTTTTGCTGGACGTAGTGGAAAGTTTTTAACAAATCGCCATATTAAAGAAAGATTAGATAAAGAATTACAAACCAATGTTGGATTAGTTGTTGAAGAATTAAATGGGGCAGATGGGTATAAAGTAAGTGGCCGAGGGGAACTACATTTATCCATCCTACTTGAAAACATGCGCCGTGAAGGCTATGAACTATCTGTATCTAAACCACAAGTTTTAATGGAAGAAAAAGAAGGAAAGAAATATGAACCTTTTGAAAAAGTAATTATTACTTGTCCTGAGGAATATTCAGGTACTATAATAAATGATTTGCAAGAAAGAAAAGGTGTATTGCTTGTTGTTTCTAACGACCAAGGACAAGCTCATCTTGAATTTAGTGCTCCAACTAGAGGCTTAATAGGTTATCGTAGTTCCTTTATTACAAATACACGTGGAGAAGGAATTATGGTACGTAGTTTTGATGAATATAAACCTTATGTTGGAGAAATCACCAGAAGAAAAAATGGCGTAATGGTTTCTATGGAAAATGGTAAAGCTCTAGGCTATTCCTTATGGAATTTACAAGATAGAGGAACTTTGATTATTGAACCAGCTACAGAGGTATACATTGGTATGATTGTTGGTATTCATAATCGTGACAATGACTTAGATGTCAACCCTTGCAAGAATAAAAACTTAACAAATACTCGTAGTAGTGGAGCAGATGAAGCAATTAACTTAACAACACCAAAAACATTTACGCTAGAAGAAGCTTTGGAATTTATTGAAGATGATGAATACGTTGAGGTTACACCTGATGCTATTCGTTTAAGAAAACAATATTTAGATCCAAAAGACCGTTATCGTAATCGAAAAGTAGCCTAGGGGGCTTTTTTTCTTGTGTAGAAAAGGATGAAGATATAACATAGAATGCAAATTAACAATTGCATTTTTTTTATCTCTTTTGTATACTAAACATAGTTAAAAAAGGAGTGAATATATATGGAAAGACAATTTACAGATCAAGAAATCGTTAGAAGAGAAAAGCTTAAAAATATTAAAAATCCTTATCCAGAAAAGTATGAAACGAATTATTCCATTAAAGAAGCAAGTAATCTAGAAGATGGAGTAACTGGTGTACGAGTTGCTGGACGAATTGTTTTAATGCGTAAAATGGGCAAAATGTCTTTCTTAACCATTGGAGATATTGAAGGAAGAATTCAAATTTCTATCAAAATTGATATGGTTGGAGAAGAAAAATACCAAGAATTTAAAGAAAATTTTGATTTAGGAGATTTTATTGGTGTTGAAGGAGAGGTATTTACAACCCATACAGGAGAAAAAACAGTACGTGCAAGTTCTTTTACTTTTTTAGGAAAAGCTTTAAAACCATTACCTGAAAAATTTCATGGCTTAGAAGATCAAGAAACTATTTATCGAAATCGTTATATTGATTTAATTACAAGTGAAGAATCAAAAAAAGTATTTTTGTTAAGAAGCCGTCTTATATGGGAAATAAGAAAGTATTTAAATGATTTAGGATATGTAGAGATTGAAACACCAATATTAAATAATAAAGCAAGTGGTGCAACAGCTAAACCATTTATTACCCATCATAATGCTTTAGATATTGACCTGTATTTAAGAATTGCTCCAGAAACTTATTTAAAAAGAGCAGTAGTTGGAGGATTTACAAAAGTATTTGAAATAGCCCGTTGTTTTCGTAATGAAGGTATGGATGCAACTCACTTACAAGATTTTACTATGATTGAAGGATATGGAGCATACTTAAATTATAAAGACAATATGAAATTATTAAGAGAAATGTTACAAACGATTGTTAAAAACTTATTTGGTACTTTAGAAATTCAAATTGGTGATAAAATGGTCGATTTAAGTGGCGAATGGGAGGTTTCTACTTTTCGTGATTTAATTCTAAAATATTCTAATATTGATATTGATGTTTATAATACAAAGGAAAAGCTGTTGGATAAAATAAAAGAAGAACATATTGAAATTGATAGTGATGTTCCTCTAGAAAATTTAGGATATGGTAATTTAGTAGACCAACTTTATAAAAAGGTAGCAAGACCAAATGTTGTTGGACCGCTTTATATGACGAGCCATCCAATTAGTTTGTCTCCCCTTGCAAGAGCAAATGATGCAAATAAAGAGATTACGGATCGTTTCCAATTAATTATCAATGGAGCCGAAATCATCAATGCTTATTCTGAATTAGTAGACCCACAAGAACAAGAGAAAAGATTGCTTCACCAAGCCGAATTAAAAGCAAATGGAGATGAAGAAGCAATGCCAATGGATTATGATTATATTGAAGCAATGGAATATGGTATGCCTCCAATCTCTGGTTGGGGAATGGGAATTGATCGCTTGATGCAACTTTTAACGAACTCAGATAATATTAAAGATTGTATTTTATTTCCACTTATGAAGCCAAAAGACTAAAAAATAAAGGACAAACCGCAAATTTGTCTTTTTTTTGCCATTTTTTGGTGCTATAATCATATCAAGGAGGAAAAAATGAAAAAAATTAAAAGTATGTTTGAAAAACATGATTTATTTAAAATTGTCCTATTAGCAATTTTAGTAACTGTTGTTTTAACTTGGGTAGTTCCTTATGGACAAATAGCAAGTGGAACCTATACTAAAATAGGTTTAGCTAGACAAGGAATCACAGATGTAATACTTGCTGGTGTTTATAGTGGAAGTTTGTTTATTCAACAACTTATCTTCGTTATTTTTATAGGTGTTTTTTATGGCGTTTTAAGTCATCTAAGCGGTTATAAAGCATTAGTAAATAAAATTGCTGATAAATTAAAAGGAAAGGAAAAAATATTTGTTGTAGTATCTTCTCTAATTGTTGCTTTACTTACAAGTATTTTATCACAAGTTTACGCTGTACTTATTTTTATACCATTTATAATTAATATAGCTAGTAAACTAAAATTGGATAAAATTACTACATTCTTATGTTCATTTGGAGCAATGATTGTAGGTGTGCTTGGAGCAACGTATGGTACAGATGGCCTTACTTCATTTATTTATTACTTAAATTATTATCAAGCTGTTACCATTGTTGATGAGATAGCCATTCGATTTGGTGTACTTGCTCTTGCTTTTGTTCTTTATAGTTTCTTTATGTTGCAACATATGACAAAAGTTACGAAAAAAGAAGAAAAAGCAGAGGATTTATTTGTAGTAGAAGATGAAAAAAGCAAAAAAGTAAAAGTTTGGCCAATGATTGTTCTTTTAAGTGTTGTTGCTATTTTTGTTATTTTGGGATATGTAAATTGGAGCGATAATTTTGAAATTGCTGCATTTACAAATTTTCACACTTGGCTTACTGAACTTAAAATAGGAGAATATACAATTCTTTCCTATATTTTAGGTGCTAATGCAACAGCTTTAGGAACTTGGGATTTATATTCTATTATGGTGATTATGACTTTAGTTTTAATCATTTCTACTATCGTTTATCGTATGAAATTTGATGAAATTGTTGATAATGCTTTAGATGGAATTAAAAAAATCATGAAACCTGTTATTTTATTATTAATGGTTTACTGTGTATTTGTATTTGTTTATTGGTGTCCATTTACTGCAACTATTTGTAATTGGATTACTAAATTTGTTGACGGATTTAATCCATTTTTAGCAACAATCTCTGCATTCGTATCCTCTTTATTCCATATTGATTTTGGGTATGCTGGATATGTACTTGGAGATATTTTAACTACAACTTATGGCGAATACTTTAATATTGGAGTTTTAATTTATACAACGATAAATGGTTTAGTACAATTTGTAGCTCCAACAAGCGTATTATTAATTTTAGGCTTAAGCTATATGGATATTTCCTATAAAAATTGGCTAAAATATATATGGAAATTTGCCTTAATCATGTTAGCATTCTTAGTATTAATCTTTGCTTTGTTAACTTATGTTTAAGAGAAAAAGATCATCGAAAATGATGATTTTTTTATATAATAGATATAAAATTATTTATTCTTCTAAAGTTGTATTAACATTTTGAATAGTGCCTTCGCTTCCTTTTACGTAATAAAAAATACTTGCTTTTCCATTTGTAACTGGCATTCCTGTTACAGGATCTTGTAAAATACCAACGACGTTGTAGGGCGTTTCATACCAATTGTTCTCTTTATCTTGCAAATAATCTTCGATTGTTCGAACCCATATATTTTTAGCCCATGTACTGGCTTTATCTGTAATGTCACTTGCATCATCATACCCAAGCCAAATCATTAAAAGAGCATCTTTGTTGTATCCTATGGTCCAATAATCTGTTTTTGTAGTACCTGTTTTTAAAGCATATTTACGACTCATTTTATTAGCTATTGAAAGAGCGGTAGGAGAAGTATAACTTTGAAATTTAATATTGCTTGTATTGGATAGCATTTCATTTAAAATATAAACATAATTGGCATTAAAAACCATTTTCTTTTTATTTTTATGTTCATATAATACATTTCCTTTTAAATCTTCTACCTTTTCAATAAAATAATTATCTGTTAAATACCCTCCATTAGCAAGAGTCGTGTATCCTTTAGCAAAATCAATCATCGACATTTCACTGGTACCTAAAGCTAAAGAAGGATTGGCTACCAAATCTTCAGAAATTCCAGCTTTTTGGGCAGTTTTAACCAATGTTTCTTCTCCAAGAAATAAATGGGTTTTTACAGCATAAATATTATCAGAATAAGCAAGAGCTGCGGCCATAGTAATATTTTGATTTGCGTAAACATCATTGTAATTAGCGGGACTATAAACTTTATCATTTGAAAATACAAAGTTGGTAGGTTCACTTACAAATGTTGAAGAAGAAGTCATTCCATTTTCAAGGGCTGCGTAGTAAAGGAAAGGTTTCATTGTAGAACCTACTTGTCTTTTTGCTTGAATTGCTCTATTAAATTGACTTTCAGCATAATCTATACCACCTGTTAAAGCTCTAACTGCGCCTGTTTCAGGTTCAATTAAAACACTTGCTACTTGTAAGTTTTGGTCTTCAACATTTTCAAGTATTTCTGTTTCTAATTTTTCTTGGGCCTTTCTATCTAATGTAGTATAGATTTTTAAACTACCTGAATCTAGTAAAGAAGTTGGAATTCCTTTTAAAGTTTGTAATTCTCTTAAAACGGCATCTTGAAAATACATGAGCATTTGTAAATTATTTGCTTCTCTTTTTCCATATATTTCAATTTTTTCTTGAAATAAATTGTTATAGGTATTTTCATCAATCTTATTGTTATTAAGCATTGCTTTTGCAACAATTTTAGCTCTTTCAATACATTGATCATAATGATTTACAGGGTTGTATTTACTGGGATTTTTAGGGATACCAGAAAGCATTAGAGCTTCTTCTAAATTTAATTCGCTGGCTTTTTTATTAAAATAATATTTACTTGCATTTTCAATTCCATAATTTCCTGCTCCAAAATTAATCGTATTTAAATAACCTTCTAAAATAGCATCTTTATTGTAATGAACTTCGAGTTCTAAAGTTAAAAAAGCTTCTTCTATTTTACGTTTCCAAGTTTGATCAAAATCCAAATACATATTTTTTATATATTGTTGACTTATTGTACTTGCTCCTTGAACAATTCCTTTATTTTTAATATTGGTAATTCCAGCTTTAATAATGCGCAAATAATCAAAACCATGATGTTTATAAAAATTTTTGTCTTCAACACTTATAACAGCATCTTTTAAATAGGATGAAATCTCATTTAAATTAACCCATTCACTTGTTCCACTCCCTTGATAAACAAGAGTATTCGCATTATCATAAATGTACATTTGACCAATACTTGTTAATTCTAGTTTTGGACTAAAATAAGCATAGGTATAAAGTCCTGTCATTATAATAAAAAAAACGATAAATAAAAAAACGCTTAATTTAACTAAAAATCTTATTTTGCGCATGATAATTTCACCTTTTTTTAGTATGGAAATTTTTGTAAAAAATATAAGCTCAATTAAGAAACATTTGTTTTTAATAAAAAAAACAAAGGATAGCTTGTAAATAAAAATGTTTTTATTTATAATAAAGAAGATTTAAATAAAGAAGTAAGGTGAATTTAATGGTTAAAAACTATCAATGTACTTTTTATAAAAACGATGAGAGTTTGTTCACAATGCCTTGTAAAAATAAAAGCAACGATAAAAATATTCTTCTTTTTGATTTGCTGGGATATGAGACGAAAATTGATATTCAAAATGAAATATTTACACGAGAAAATGATACGTATATTTTTTTACTTGATATAAAAAATAAATATTGTAAAATAGAATTAAAAAAAGAAGACATATGTTTTGATGTTAATGTAGAAGAATGTTTTATTACGTTTTTGGAAGATAAGATCCTACTTGAGTATTTTATAGAAACGGATGAAGCAAGAAATAAATTAGAAATAGAAAGGTGTACTTCTTATGAATGAAGAATTAAATAAAATTATAAAAGAACTTTATGGAATGGATATAAACACAGAAATTTTAAAATCGAATCGTCCTGATCTATGCGATTATCAGTATAATGGAACATTTGATTTAGCAAAAAAATTGCATGAAAGTCCCTTTGCTATAGGATTAAAATTGAAAGAGGAATTAGAAAAAAAAGAGGGATGTCAAAAGAAATTTTCTAAAATAGAATGTGTAAGTCCAGGTTTTTTAAATTTTACTTTGAGTGATGCTTATATAAATGAAATTCTTGAAAATATGATTGAAAAAGAGAAATTTAATATTACGATGCCCAAAGAAGAAACGATTGTGTTAGATTATGGAGGAGCTAATATTGCTAAACCTTTGCATGTAGGTCATTTAAGACCAGCAATTGTTGGAGAATCCATTAAAAGATTATTACAATATATGAATCAAAAAGTTATTTCTGATGTTCATTTAGGAGATTATGGACTACAAATAGGACAAGTTATATATGGATTAAAAGAAGAAGGAATTCTTCCTCAGGAAATTACGATAGAAAAGCTTTCTCTAATTTACCCTAAAATTAGTGGTCTTTGTAAAGAAAATGAAAGCGTTAAAGAAATATGTGCTAAGATTACCAAAGACTTACAAGATGGAAATTTAGACTATCAAAACTATTTTCGCTCTATATTAGAAATATCTAAAAAAGATATTAAAAAAATGTATGATTTTTTAGGAGTAACTTTTGATTTGTGGCTTGGAGAAAGCGATGCTTATAAGTACATTCCAAGTTTAACAAAAGAGATAGAAAGTTTAGATTTACTAAAGAGTAGCGAAGGCGCAAAAATTATTCCAGTTGCTGAAGAAACGGATAAGATTGAAATACCCCCTTGTATTTATCAAAAAAGTAATGGGGCTTATCTTTATAGTACAACGGATTTAGCAACGCTTTATGAAAGAGAACAAGATTATCATCCCAATAAAGTTTTGTATGTCGCAGATAGTCGTCAAGGCTTGCATTTTACCCAAGTTTTTCGTGTTGCAAAAAAGACGAATTCTTTAAAAAATATGGAACTAGAATTTTTAGGATTAGGAACTATTAATGGGAGTGATGGAAAGCCTTTTAAAACAAGAAGTGGAAATACTCCTAAACTAGAAGATTTGTTTTTAGATATTAAAACTATTTTTTTAAACAATGAAGAACATTCTATAGAATATAGTGAAAGTGATTTAAACAAAATTGTCAATGCTATTATTAAGTTTGCTGATTTACAAAATAATCGTGAAAAAGAATATGTTTTTGATATTGCTAAATTCTCTAAAACAATAGGTAAAACAGGGCCTTATGTCTTATATACGTATTTAAGAACAAAAAAAATTATAAAAAATAATGAAAATTGTATAGACAACTTATCAAAAACAATATATAATGTTCACGACCGAAACTTAAGGCTTAAAATTCTTGAGCTTAATGAAATTATGCAATATGCCTTTAAAACTAGAATGCCTTCGGTTGTAGCAAATTATTTATATGAAATATGTGTATTAGTGAATGCATTTTATGAAAATAATCATATTAATAATTTAGAAGAGAATGAAAAGAAAAAAGATTGGGTTACTTTACTAAATTTAACAACAAATATTATTGATGTTTTATTAAATATATTAGGAATGGATACCCCGTCTATAATGTAGGAGGAAAATGCTATGAAATTAAAAGACTATTCAAAAGAAGAATTAGAAAATATGTCTTATGATGATCTTGCTTATATAATTTTAACGGAAAAAAAGAAAAAAATGAAAATAATTGACTTATTTAGTGAAATAGGAAAGTTAGTATCACTTCCAGAATCAGCAATTGAGGAAAAAATAGGGGATTTCTTTGAAATGCTAACTTTGGATAAAAGATTTATTATGTTAGATGATGGAACTTGGGATTTAAAAGAAAGACATGCTCAAAATAATATGATTTTGGATGATGAAGAAGAAGATATTTCTGATGAAGTTGAAGAAGATATCGAGGAAGATAATGAAGAGGAAGAAGACGAAATCTTCTATGATGAAGACGATGATGATAGTGAAGATGATTTAAAAGATTTAGTAGTTATTAGTGATGAAGAAGAAAGTGATGATTCAATGCTATAACTATTCTTTTTCTTTTTAAGAATAGATTATAGAAAGAGGAAATAGTATGGAAGAAAGATTAGAGGCAATTTTAAAAAGATTTCACGAAATACAAGAAGAATTAATGCAACCTGATGTAATGCAAGATTTTAAAAAAGTAAAAGAACTTTCCAAAGAACAAAGTGATTTAGAAAGCATTGTAAATAAGTATAACGAATATAAGGATGCCAATGAAAAAATTAAGGAAGCCAAGAGTTTAATGAATGACGCTGAATTACGCGAAATGGCGGAATTAGAGTTAGAAGAGCAAACGAGTCGTTTAGAAAGTATTACGAAAGAACTTGAAATTTTATTAATTCCTAAAGATGAAAATGATGGTAAAAACGTTATTATGGAAATTCGTGGTGCTGCTGGAGGAGATGAAGCAAATATTTTTGCTGGAGACTTATTTAGAATGTATACGTACTACGCCGAAAAAAACAATTGGAAAATTGAAGTAATTAATGAAGTTCCAGGTACAAGTGGAGGTTTTTCCCAAGTGGAATGCATGATTAAAGGGGACAATGTCTATTCTAAATTAAAGTATGAAAGCGGTGCCCATCGTGTGCAAAGAGTACCTGAAACTGAAAGTCAAGGAAGAGTGCATACCTCAACAGCAACCGTTGTTGTCATGCCAGAGGTAGAAGATATCGATTTTGAAATAAAAGAAAGTGATTTAAAAATAGATGTTTATCACTCAAGTGGAGCAGGAGGACAAAGTGTTAATACCTCAAACTCTGCAGTTCGTATTACTCATTTACCAACGAATACAGTAGTTACTTGTCAAAATGAAAGAAGTCAAATGAAGAATAAAGAACAAGCCATGAAAATACTAAAATCAAAAATCTATGATACTTTAGAACAACAAAAAAATAGTGAGTTAACAGAAGAACGTAAAAGTAAAGTGGGAACTGGAGATCGCTCCGAAAAAATTAGAACGTATAACTATCCCCAAAATAGAGTAACGGATCATCGTATTAACTTTTCGATTATGGAACTTGACCGCGTTATGGATGGAAATTTAGAACCAATTATTACCGCTTTAATTACAGAAGACCAAAGAAGAAAATTAGAGGGAGAAAATGTTTAGTAAAAGAACTCTTACGGATTTAGATAAAAAAGTATTAAAGGAAAAGTTTCCTACGACTTATGAAGAACAAATAAAAAAAGTAGAAAATGGATATCCAATACAATATTTGCTTGGAGATGTTCCTTTTTTTAATGTCCAAATAAAAGTGAATGAGAGTGTTTTAATTCCTCGCTTTGAAACGGAATATTTAGTTGAAAAAGTTTTAAATCGAGTAGAAAAAAAGCAAAAATTAAAATGTTTGGATTTATGTACGGGTAGCGGTTGTATTGCGATTGCCATTGCTAAAAATACCAATTTTATTTGTACGGGAGTTGATATTTCAAACTCTGCTTTAGATGTAGCCAAAGCAAACGCCCAATTAAATCAAGTTCATGTGGATTTTAAACAGCTTGATATTTTAAAAGATAAAATTAATGAGGAGTATGATATTATCCTTGCTAATCCACCTTATATAGCGTTTGATGATGCGGTGGATCCATCAACCTCTTATGAACCCCAAATTGCCCTTTTTGCAGAAGAAAATGGGATGATTTTTTATAGAAAGATACTAGAAAACATTAAAAATAAGCCAAAACTTATTGCCTTTGAAATAGGAGAAAACGAGGGAGTTGCTTTAAAAGAGTTAGCAAGTAAGAAATTTCCTAATGCTAAAATAAATATCGAAAAAGATTTAGCTGGAAAGAGTCGCTATTTATTTATAGAGCAAAATTAGTTTTCAAACCTAGTTATCTGATCATGCTGAATAATATAAAAAGAAATGTCATTTTTCCGCGATGTCAGTTCAAGAACTTGACAAATTCACTAATAAACTATACAATGATATAGAAATTAGTAACACAAGAAGTCACATTTTAGTCATATTAAAAACATATAGTGTTATTAATAAAGGAGTAATTAGTATGGTACAGTTAATTTATTATATATTATTTGTTATCACACTTTTATATGGTCTTTATTTTGTTATTACTGGTTTATTTGCTTTTAAAAAGGATGAAGGTAGAAAAATTCGTTCTTATCGAGCAAGAACTAAATTTGGTGTTATTATTGCAGCAAGAAATGAAGGCCAAGTTGTGGGGGATTTGATAAAAAGTCTAAAGAATCAAAATTATCCAGAGGATTTATATGATATTTATACTTTTGTAAATAATAGTAAAGATGATACTTTTGATGTTGCAAAGGAAGCGGGAGCTATTGCTGTAAATGTAACGGTTCCAGTTAAATCAAAAGGAGATGTTTTAAAATTTGCTTTTGATAAATTAAAAAACAAGGATTATGATGCCTATATAGTTTTTGATGCTGATAATGTAGTACATCCTGATTTTTTAAAACTTATGAATAATACTTATATGTCTGGATATAAAGTGGCTCAAGGAAGAAAAGATACTAAAAATATAGAAGACAACTGGTTGAGTGCTAGTTATTCAATATTCTACTATATTCAAAACTTTTTCTTTAATAAAGCTCGTATGAAAGTTGGAGCTGCAGCAGCCATTAATGGAACTGGTTTTATGGTTGCCAAAAGTATTATGGATGAAGGATTTGATCCTAAAACGGTTACAGAAGATATAGAACTTTCTATTCAATGTGTACTAAAAGGTTATGAAATTGCCTATGTAGAAGATGCGATTACTTATGATGAACAACCAATTAAATTTATGGATTCTTGGCATCAAAGAAGTCGTTGGAGTAAAGGAATTATAGAGTGTAATCGAATTTATAGAAAAGCATTAATAAAAAAATGGATTAAAGATAAAGATTTTTCAAGTATTGATAAGTTTATGTTTAGTTTTGCTCCATATATTCAAGTATTAGGAGTATGCTTATCCATTACATTATTTTTCTTCTATATATTTGGAATTGAATTAAATGATATCTTCTCTTATTTCTTCTCACTTGGTTATATATGTTTCATTATTGGTTATTTATCCGATATAATTATGAATATGTTTGTTGTTCTTTACTATAAAAGAGATTTAGAAGATGCTATTCATGGAATATTGTTATTCTTAGTTTTCTTCTTAACTTGGATACCAATTAATGCAATTTGCTTATTCAAAAAAGATTTAAAATGGGTAGAGATATCCCATAATCGAAAAGCAAATATTGAATCTTTAGTGAATGAAAATCAATAAAAATTGAATAAAAAATTTAAAATAAGACATAAATTATTTAGGTGAAAATAAATGAAAAAAATAATTATTGTCTTATTTTTTATTGTTTTTATAACTTTTATTAATCAAGATAAAGAAGAATATATTATTCCAGATAGCGCAATTCGATTAAGGGTAATAGCGAATAGCAATACATTTGAAGATCAAGCAACAAAAATGGAAATTAAGAATAATATTGAATCTATTTTACAAAAAGATTTAGTAGTTGCTCCAAATAAAGAAACAGCGTCTCTTGCGATAAAGGATAAGATTCCCGAAATTCAAAATATGATAAATCACTATGATATAAAGTATAATTTAAACTATGGAAAAAATTATTTTCCTGAAAAAAGTTATAAAGGAGTTAAATATGAAGCAGGAGATTATGAATCTTTAGTTATTACTTTAGGAAGCGGAAAAGGTGAAAATTGGTGGTGTGTACTATTTCCTCCTTTATGTTTAATGGATGCAGAAGAAAAAAATACAACAGATGTAGAATATCGTTTATTTGTAAAAGATTTATTTACCAAATATATGGAATTTTATTAAAAACCTCCTCGTATAGTTAAGTAGGAGGTTTTTTTGTGAAAGAAATGATAACTTTATTTACTATTGCTATAGCATTAAGTATGGATACCTTTTCTTTGTCCTTAGGTATTGGAACAGGGTCTATTTCTAAAAAAAGATGTTTATTTTTTTCTGTTTTAGTAGGTATTATGCATTTTATGATGCCGTTATTAGGAAATATAATTGGAAATAAGTTAGTAGAAATTTTTATGTTAAGAAGTAATTTTCTTTTAGGACTTATCTTAATTTATCTGGGAATTACCATGTTAATTGATATTTTTAAACCGAATGAAGAACCTAAAACATTAAATTTTATAAATATGCTTTTATTTGCCGTTGGAGTTTCTATTGATAGTTTTTCAACAGGCATTGGCTTAAGTGCTATTACAAATAATATTTATCTTGCGATGCTTATTTTTTCTTTTACAAGTTTTTGTTTTACCTATTTAGGACTTTTAATTGGAAAATATGCCAACCATTTATTAGGAGCGTATGCTACTGTATTTGGAAGCATTTTATTAATTGTCATAGGCTTCTTTCATTTATGTAAATATTAATATTCTAGATTTGCAAAACATATAATTAAATTATATAATGGAAGAGAATAAAGGAACGTGAAAAAATGCAAAAATTAATTATTCAAGGCGGTCAAAAATTATCGGGCAAGATAAAAATAAATGGAGCTAAAAATAGTGTAGTTGCTCTTCTTCCTGCTGCTATTTTATCAGATGAAGAAACTACAATTTATAATGTTCCTCATATTACAGACGTAGAAGTATTAAAACAAATTATTGAACTTTTAAATGGTAAATTAGTTGTTTTAGATGATGCAATTAAAATAGATTCCAAAAATATTATTAATACTACAATTCCAGAAGAATTGTCTACTAAACTTCGTGCTTCTTATTATTTTATGGGAGCTTTACTTGCAAAATTTAAGCATGTAGAAATTTATACTCCAGGAGGTTGTAATTTTGGGGCACGTCAAATAGATTATCATTTAAAAGGCTTTGAAGCATTAGGAGCAACAATCAAAATGGAGGGAAATAAGTTTATCATAGATGCTCAAGAATTAAAGGGTACGGAAATTGCTCTTGATTTTGCAAGTGTTGGAGCCACAATTAATTTAATGCTTGCTGCAGTAAAAGCAGATGGTGAAACTATAATTTATAATGCTGCTAAAGAACCTGAAATTGTAAATGTTGCTAGTTTTTTAAATAACATGGGAGCAAAAGTTCGAGGGGCTGGCACAAGTACTATTAAAATATCAGGGGTAAAAAAATTAGGGAAAGCGATGGTAGATGTTATTCCAGATCGAATTGAAGCAGGAACTTATATTATTGCAGGAGCTCTTCTTGGTGAAAATTTAACGATTTCTAACATTATTCCTGAACATTTATCAAGCTTACTAGTTAAGTTAAAAGAGATGAACGTAGAATATATACAAAAGCAAAATGAAATTATTATAAATAAATGTGATCACTTATGTGCTACGGATATAAAAACGCAAGTTTATCCTGGATATCCTACCGATCTTGCTCAACCCATATGTGTGCTACTTGCTAAAGCTAAGGGAACTTCTCATGTAATAGAAACTATTTATGAAAAAAGGATGGGGCATGTAAAATATTTACAAAGAATGGGGATCAATATTGAAGTTCAGGATAATATTGAAACTATTGTAGGGCCAAGTGATTTTATAGGGACTGATGTTGAAGCTAGCGACTTAAGAGCAGGAGCTACTTTATTTCTTGCCGCTCTTGCTGCAAAGGGAAAAACAACTATTACCAATATTCAATTTATTTTGAGAGGGTATGAAAATTTGGTTAAAAAATTATCCGATGTTGGTGCTAATATTGAAATAAAAGAAATAGAATAGTAGTATAAACTACTATTTTTTATTTGGGGGAAAAATGAAATATAAAATTTTTATAATTATTCTTTTAGGAACAATTTTTACATCACTTATTTATTTTTATGTGGATAAAGATAATTTAAACTTGCTTGCTTTAGGAGATGGTATTTCTACAGGGATGACACCTTATCAAATAGAAGGCTATAATTATAACGACTATTTAAGAGATTATTTACATGAGAATAATATTTTGGAAAATTATTTTAAAAACTTTAATGAAGTTGATGAAAATGCTAGTACATTATTTAATAAAATAAATCATAATGTTGAAAATATTGATAGGAAGTTAAAAATCAAGCAAGCCATTAAAGAAGCAGATATTATTACAATTTCTCTTGGCATGGATGAATTAAATAATTACGCCAAAAAAAATAATTTAGGTTCTACTAAAATAAATGGTTATCTTGAAAACTATGAAAGGGTTCTAAAAGAAATACGTAAAATAAACAATAAAAAAATATTTATGATTGGTTTATATGAGACAAATTTGATTAATAAAAATAAAGTAACGAAAATAAATGAGGAATTAAAAAAATTAGCAAATCAATACAATTTGATTTTTATTGATATTGAAACAATTACGGAATATAGGGACTATTTTATCAATAATAAAAATTATTATTTAAATTATAAAGGACAAAAGTATATTTTTGATAAAATTACTCCGTTTATGGAAAAAACAACTATAGAAATTATCTAAATAAAAAATTTTTAAAAATTTTTAAAATTGCATCAAAAAAGATAAATTATTGCCATAGTTTATCTTTTTTTGTTAATCAATTTGATTAAAAGGAACTTAAATTTGAAAAATTTAGAATTTGCAAATAAATTTTTTGTTTGTTAAAGTGTTTTTACAAAAAAGGTTTTGGTGAAAGAATGCAAAAGATAATAACTAAGAAAAAATTTTTGGAGATATTCCAAAAAGAAGAGTATCGAAAAAAGTTGGATAAAATAATATTAAATTTTTTTGGATTGGATACAAATGAAAGAATAACAGAAGAAGAGTTAGAAAAAGAAGAGGTTACTATTGAAATTGTATTTATGATTAATACCGAAAAAGTTCTAAATATTTTTGTTAAAGATAAAAAATTAATCTTAAATCATTCTAAAAAATTTTATCTGAATTTAAGTTTTCGAGAAGTAGAAAAACACTATGAATTATTAATTCCATGCTATTGGGAAATTTATATTCCCTATTGTTATCAGGAATTGAATAATAAAAAGATACTTTTACTTTTTGCAGCGCTTTTTTATTGTGAAACGCCCAAAAAAGTAAAAAGCATTTTGAAAAAAATAAAAATCTTTACTAAAGAGGAGATTGAAATAATTTTAACAATAATCAAAAAATAGTTTTGTTTTTCTAAAGACAAATATAGTTTAATGTGTTAAAATATTTCTAGTAACTAAATTTAAGAAGGATGGTAGTATGGCAAAAGTTATAGCAATCGTAAATCAAAAAGGTGGGGTTGGAAAAACAACAACAACGATTAATTTATCTGCAGCACTTGGAAATGAAGGTAAAAGAACCCTTATTATTGATTTAGATTCTCAAGGAAATGCTTCAAACGGTTTAGGTTTAAGTATAAATGATTTTGAATATGATATCTATGATGTTATAACTGGAGCATGTTCTATTAAACAGGCTATTATTAAAACTAAATTTAAAAATTTATCCATTATTCCTTCTACAATTAATTTAGCAGGCATGGAAGTAGAATTTGTAAAAAAAATGCTTACGGATAAAGATTTTAAACAAAATGATCAATTGCGTTTAAAAATTGATGAGATAAGAGAAAATTATGATTATATTTTAATTGATTGTCAACCATCGTTAGGTGTTTCTACCATGAATGCTTTAGTTGCTAGTGATTCTGTGATTATTCCTGTACAATGTGAATATTATGCTTTGGAAGGAATAAATCAACTTCTAAACTCTATTATATTAGTTCAATCGCAAATGAATCCTGATTTAAGAATAGAAGGTGTTTTACTTACTATGTTAGATGGAAGAACAAATATTGGATTAGAGGTTATGGAAGAAATACGGAAATATTTTAAAAATAAGGTTTTTAATACTATAATTCCTAGACTTGTTCGTTTAGTAGAAGCCCCAAGTCATGGGAAGCCAGTAAATGCATATGATCCTACAAGTCGTGCAACGCTTGCATATGCAAATTTAGCAAAGGAAGTGATTAGTAGAGATGGAAACTAAAAGAAAAGCATTAGGTAAAGGTTTAGAACAATTATTTTCTAATGAAGTTATTGATTTTGATAGCTTTGAAAAGAAAATTGTTAATACGGCAAAGTCAAATGATATAACCGATATTCCTTTAAATGAAATTAGGAGTAATCCTTATCAACCAAGAAAATCTTTTAACGAAGAAAGTATTCAAGAACTTGCCGAGAGTATTAAGGAATATGGAATTGTTCAACCTATTATTGTAAAAAAAGCCGTAAAAGGATATGAATTAATTGCTGGGGAGCGTCGTACAAAAGCTGCTCGAGTAGCTGGATTAGAAACAATTCCTGCCATAATTAAAGAATTTGATGATCAAGAGATGATGGAAATTGCTTTGATTGAAAATATTCAAAGGGAAGATTTAAATCCAATAGATGAAGCTCTAGCTTATGAAAATATTATTCGATTAAATAATATGACACAAGAGGAATTTGCTCGTCGTTTTGGAAAAAGCAGAAGTTATGTTACCAATATGCTAGGGTTGTTAAAATTACCAAATGCTACTAAAAAATTAGTACAAGAAAATAAAATTAGTATGGGACATGCTCGTGCTTTAAGTAAATTAAGTGATGAAGAAAAAATTAATTCTCTTGCTGATCAAATATTAAAAGATAATTTAAGTGTTCGCGATATAGAAAATATTATTTCTGCCAATGATTTTGCCAAAAACAATAAAATTACTAGAAAGAGCAAAGAAAAAAATACGCATTATTCTATTTATGAAAAAATTATGTGTGAAAAAATAGGAACAAAAGTAAAGATTAAAAATAATAAGATAGAAATTCCTTTTGATCGAGAAAAAGATTTGGAAAGAATACTTGAAATTTTAGGAATAGAAATAACAGGTGATTAGATGGAAATAACAAAAGGGGTTCTTGCATTTTTAGCTAAGAAACAAGTTTATGGCTTAGCTATAATCCTTTTTATTGGTATTATTGTTTATGTTTGTGGAAAAAAACTAATTCAAAAAATCATGAATAGTGGGAAAAATCCATATGAACTTAAAAAACGTAAGACGATAGTTAAATTAATTTCTAATATTTTTAAATATGTTATGTATATTTTATTGATTTTAGCCATTTTAAATTTATATGGCGTAGATACTAAAGCTTTAATTGCAAGTTTGGGAATTGTTGGTGCGATACTTGGTTTAGCTTTGCAAGATACAATAAAAGATTTAATCAGTGGAATCACAATTATTATGGATAATTTCTTTGTTGTTGGAGATATTGTAACGTATAATGGTTTTACAGGAGAAATTATAGAACTTGGTTTAAAAACGACCAAAATCAAAAAAATAAATGGAGAAGTGTTGGTCCTTTCTAATCGAAATATAGATGCTGTTATTAATATTAGTCAAGAAATTGCCAATGTTATGATTGATATTCCGACCGCTTACGAAGAAAAAGTAAATAAAGTAGAAAAAACGATAGAAAAAATTCTTGCTGACATTAAAAAAATTCCAGGGGTAAAGAAAACCCCAACTTATTTAGGTATTTCTGAACTTGCTGATAGTTGCGTTAAATATACGATTAGTTTTTATTGCGCTCAAGAAAAACAATGGCAAATTAAAAGAGATGCTTTAAAAATAATTAAAACATTATATGATAAAGAAAAAATAAAAATACCATATACACAAATTGAGGTGCATCATGAACAAAGAATATAAATTAAATGATCAAGTCATAATGAAAAAACCGCATGCATGTAAAACGAATTTATGGATTATTACGCGCATGGGAGTAGATATTAAAATTAAATGTATGCATTGCGGAAGAGAAATTATGATGGAACGTTTAGAATTTCAAAAAAAACTAAAAAAAGTGTTAGGTGATACAAATGAATGTAAATAAATTAAAAGAAAAAATAACATTACATCCTATTATGAGTTTATTATTTATGATAGGGATAACTATTGTTTTAAGTGGCATTTTAGCAGCTTTAGGCGTTCAAGCAACTTCTCGTAGAATTAGTTTGACTTCTTTGGAATATAATACCTATATTGCTGAAGTAAAATCTTTATTTAGTTTAAGTGGTCTTAAGTATATTTTTACGAGTACAGTATCCAACTTTATGTCTTTTGCTCCCTTAAGCAGTTTTATTATTATTTTAATTGGTATTGGAATTATGCAAAAAAGTGGATTCTTAAAAGTAGCTTTTACTCTTTTAACGAAAAACGCTAAAAAAATTACAGTTACATTTGTTTTAACTCTTATTTGTATTTTACTAGGGATGATTGGAGATTTATCTTTTATCATTATGTTGCCATTAAGTGCAATTTTGTTTGAAACGGGAAGACGAAATCCAACTCTAGGAATAATTACTTCTTTTGCAGGTCTTACTTGTGGATATGGCGTAAACTTGATATTTACAAGCATTGATTCCTCTTTAGTTTCTTTAACTACTCTTGCCTCTCATGTTCTTGATAGTAACTATACTATTGAAACAACCAGTTTTATTTTAATTATGCTTGTTGCAGTTTTTTTACTTGCTTTCTTAATTACGCAAATTAGCGAAAAATATTTAGTTTATAAGTTGGATAAGTATGAATATGCAGAAGAAGAATTTGAAGAAGAAGTCACACTAGATAAGAAGCAAAAAAAGGGACTTGCTCTTGCATTCTTAGCTTTTTGTATTTATTTTATAATTTTCTTATATAATATTATTCCAGGTCTTCCTTTATCAGGTAAGTTCTTAGATAATAGTCAAACTTTCTATATTGATAAATTATTTAGCTATAACTCTTTTTTTAGTAGTGGGTTTGTTTTTATAATTACGTTTGGGATGATTATTATTGGTCTATTTTATGGAGTAGGTGCAAAAACTATAAAAAATCATCATGAATTATGTGATGATTTAGGGCATTCTTTAGATGGGATAGGGCGAATTTTGGTTTTAATTCTTTTTGCTTCTATTTTTATTAATGTTTTTAAGAATACTAATTTAGGAACAGTTATTGTAACAGGTTTGTCTACTTTCTTTAATAGTACTCATTTTACAGCCATTCCTTTAATTATTTTGCTTTTTCTTGTTAGTGCCATAGCAACAATTTTTATGCCTTCTTCTATTGCACGTTGGCAACTTTTATCTGGAGTTGTTGTACCCGTATTTATGAATGCTGGTATTTCTCCAGAATTCACTCAAATTGTATTTCGATTTGGAGAATGTACTACTCTTGGAATTACACCGCTATTTGCTTATTTTGTTATATATCTTGCTCTTCTTGAAAAATATAATCAAAAAAAGCAACCAATTAATATTTTAAAAGCTATAAAATATCAGTTACCTTTTATATTGATGACTTTTGTCCTATTGTTGACAATTTTAATAGTTTGGTATATAGTAGGGCTTCCAATAGGAGTAGGCGTATTTCCAACGTTATAATAAAGAGGTGAAAAAATTATGTCATTAAAAGCAGGAATTGTAGGACTTCCCAATGTAGGCAAGTCAACTTTATTTAATGCGATAACTAAGAAAAATATATTGGCAGCGAATTATCCTTTTGCTACTATAGATCCAAATGTTGGAGTTGTTACGGTACCTGATCAAAGGCTAGAATTTCTAGAAAAAATGTATATGCCCAATAATTTGGTACCTACTACTTTTGAATTTACGGATATTGCTGGCTTAGTAAAAGGAGCATCGAAAGGAGAAGGATTGGGAAATAAATTTTTATCTCATATTCGTGAAGTCGATGCTATTGTTGAAGTCGTCCGCTGTTTTCACGATGAAAATATTATTCATGTAGAAGGTGGAGTAAATCCTATTCGAGATATTGAAATTATCAATGTAGAACTTATTCTAGCGGATTTAGAAATTATTGAAAATCGAATTCAAAAAATTGTTAAAAAAGCAGAGACAACTAAAGATAAAGAAGCACTGAAAGAAGTAGAAACTTTAAAAAAAGCACAAGAAGCTTTGTTAAAGAATACACCTCTTCGATTTATTGAATTCGATAATGAGGAACTACTCATCTTAAAACCATTTAATTTTATTACCTTAAAACCATTAATTTATGTAGCAAATGTATTAGAAGACGATGTTGTTCTAGGGGAAAATGAATATACCAAACTCGTTTTTGATTATGCTAAAAAAGAAAAAGCAAATGTTATTGTCATGTGTTGTAAAATGGAGTCTGAACTTGCGGAGCTAGAAGAAAGTGATAAAAAAGCTTTTTTAAAAGATTTGGGAATTAATTTTAGTGGGCTAGATCGCTTAATTTTTGCTACTTATGATTTGCTTGGATTGGAAACTTTCTTTACGGTTGGAAAAGATGAAGTGCGAGCTTGGACTTTTAAAAAAGGAACAAATGCGAAAAAATGTGCAGGTTTAATTCATAGCGATATTGAAAGAGGATTCATTAAAGCGGAGATTATGAAATTTTATGATTTAGAAGAATTGAAAGATGAAAAAAAAGTTCAAGAAATGGGAAAATTATATCTAGAAGGTAAAGACTATATAATGCAAGATGGGGATATTGTATACTTTAGATTTAATGTATAAAAAGGTATGTTTCGTTTTTATAAAGCATATAGTAATAAAAGGAGTGGAGTATTATGCCAAATAAATTAATGAGTAAAACTTTTATGTGGATGTTTATAGGTCTTATAGTTACATTTTTAACTGGATATGTAGTAGCGTATAATGAAACTATGTTGGTTAATATTTTTTCAGGACCTATATATATTATCTTATGTGTTATTGAACTTGTCTTTGTTTTGGTTTTATCGGCGAAAGTAAGAAGTATGAATAAAAATACAGCTAGAATTCTCTTTATTCTTTATAGTTTTGTATCAGGTCTTACTTTTTCCTCAATTTTTATAGTGTATAGATTGACTTCTATTCTTTCTATTTTCTTAATTGCAGCGGTGGTCTTTTTAATCTTTGCTTTGATTGGCTATTTTACAAATCTTGATTTAACAAAATTAGGGACTTATTTGTTAATGGCTTTAGTAGCAGTTTTAATTTGTTATATTGTTAATCTTTTTGTTGCTAATAATACGTTTGATTTTATTTTATCAAGCATATGTTTACTGATTTTCATTGGTTTTACTGCATATGATGTTCAAAAACTAAAAAGATTATCACAAATAGATACAGGAATTCCTATAGATAATTTAAGTATTATAAACGCTTTAAATCTATACTTAGATTACATTAATATTTTCTTACATTTATTAAGTTTATTTGGAGATTCAAAAGATTAGAATAAAGAATCTCTTTTTACATAAAAAACTTATATATATTGGTAAGAAAAAAAGAATTTACAAGATATTATTTTTTTGTTATAATGAATGGCGAGTATGAATTTACTCCTTGCTTTAAAGAAATTTTAAAGCCAAATAGACCATGAGGAGGTGTAAAGATTTGAAAAAATATGAAGTGATGTTCATTGTAAAATCTACAAATGAAAGTGATGTAGTTAAAAAAACTGCTGAGGCAATGAAAGGCTATGTCACAGAAAACAAAGGAAAAGTTATCGATTTTAATGAACTTGGAGAAAAAACGCTTGCTTACCCAATTAAAAAAGAAATCAATGGATATTATTATGTAATGACTATTGAAGCAGACAAAAATGCTGTAAGTGAATTAAATCGTAAAGCATCAATTAATGAAAATATTTTAAGACATCTAATTATTCGATTAGACGAGGAGTAGGAATATGAATAAAGTTATTTTAATTGGAAGACTTGCAAGAGATCCAGAAATGCGAACAACGGCAAGTGGAACAAATGTAACTCGTTTTACATTGGCTGTATCTCGACCATTTCAAGATCAAAATGGAGAACGTGGTGCAGATTTTATCAATTGTGTAGCATGGCGTAGACAAGCTGAAAATATTAATAAATATTGCTCTAAAGGAAGTCAAGTTGCTGTTGAAGGTAGAATTCAAACAGGCAGTTACGATGCTCAAGATGGAACAAAAAGGTATACAACGGATGTTGTTTGTGATAATTGTACATTCTTAGGTTCAAGAAATGATAATGAAGGAAATGCTAATTCTTATAGCAATGATGGAACGGACGAACCAACAAATATTCCAACATCTGATATTTCAGAAGATCCATTTAAAGACTTTGGAGAAGAAATTGCTCTAAGCGATGATGACTTACCATTTTAGGAAGGAGATAAAATAATGGCAGAATTTCGTAGAAAAAAGAAAAAAATATGTCAAATGTGTGCTGGAAAAAGCGTTGATTATAAAGATGTTATGATTATTAATAAATATATTAATGAAAAAGGAAAAATCATGCCAAGACGTATGACTGGTGCATGTGCTAAACATCAAAGACATATTGCAGAACAAATAAAATATGCAAGATTTATGGCATTAATACCATTTGTAAAATAAGCATTCTTTAAAAAGAAGTTAATTTAAGTTAGGAAATCCCGAATGGAAATCCCGATTTTAATAATTAGTAACCAATAAAGATGAACTTTA
>CANRBV010000009.1 GCA_947628965.1 uncultured Bacilli bacterium
AAATTTAGTTGGATTGGTTTGACAAACCTACACTGTGCGTTTATCTCCTTTTGTTATATTTCTATTTTAAACGCACAGTGGCCGACAAAATTGATTTAGAAATTTTGTCAACAAAAAAATTAGAGTCTTTAAAAACTCTAATCATAATTATTCCAGTATATTAAGAATATCCATTTTTTAATATAGAACTCTAACAATGATAATTAATTTTTCATTTTCGTTTATAGTATAAAACATCAGCCTATGATATGATTCATACTTTCTAAAATTTCCTTTTTAGAATATCTTTTAGAGGTTTTATTCATTTCTAATTCTGCTTCTTTTAATTTCTCATAAACTATTTCATTAAAAGCATTTGATCTAATTTCAAAAGGTAATTTTTGCTCTCTCAAAACTGTTTTTATAAACAGATTAACAGCAGTAGATACGTTCATACCAACACTATTACAAAATTGTTCAAAACCTTTTTTATCATTCGCATCAACGCGAACATTTAAATTTAAAGATGCCATAAAATATCCCTCATTTCTATTTTTATTATACGATTTTAATGCATTTGTCAACAAAAATAAAAACCTATACCTAAAATTTTTTATTTCACTTTTTGACCAATTAATTTTTCTTTTGAAATGCCATTTAAATAATCTTTTATGCTCATTTCCTTTTTACCAAATGGTTTTATTCTATCTAAATAAAGTATTCCATCTTGGCAAGAAATACCTAAAGTATCTTTACTAATTTCTAAAATAACCCCTGTTTCTTTTACCTCTTTTTTTACAAAATGAACCTCCAAGACTTTCATTTCTTCTTTATCAAGCAAAAGATAGGCGAGCGGCCAAGGATTTAAACCACGAACTTGATTTTTTAATACCTCGCCATTTTTAGAAAAATCAAGATGCTCATCTTCTCTTTTTATGTTATAAGCGAACGTTACTTTTTCTTCATCTTGTTTTATTCTTTTATTATCACCACGAAGAATACTTGGTAAAGTCTCGATTAAAAGATTTGCACCCATTTTTGCTAAAATATCATGCAAAGTTCCTACATTATCTTGTTCTTGAATCAAATATTTTTCTTGACTAATAATGTCCCCACTATCCATGGCTTCATCCATATACATAATAGTAATTCCCGTTTGTTCTTCTCCATCTATTAAAGCATGATGAATTGGTGCTCCTCCCCTATATTTAGGTAGTAGAGAAGCATGAACATTAATACAACCATATTTTGGAGCATCAAGTAAAACTTTAGGAATAATTTGGCCATAGGCACAGGTAATAATGATATCTGGATTTGCCTCTAAAATAGGATCATATTCTAATCTTATTTTGGTAGGTTGAAAAACAGGAATATTATTTTTTTCCGCCTCTAGTTTAATAGGCGTTTTAGTTAATATTTGCTTCCTTCCCACACATTTATCTGGCTGTGAAACAACTAAAACAACATTGGTATTCTTTATTAATTCTTGTAAAACAGGAACGGCAAAATCAGGGGTTCCCATAAACACAACTCTTAAATTATCCATTTGTTATCACCTAACTATTATTATACAAAAAATAAAAAAAATTTACACCCATTCGTGTAAATTATTTACTTAAAGTTCTAGTATATTCTTCTGTAACCTCTGGTTCTTCTTCCATTTTGGATTACTCCTAAAGCAAAAATTGCCGCAAAAACATTATTTTTATCCATATCTTGAATTGAAATTCCTAATACTGCCAACAAAGCAGGTTCCAAAAAACAAATAATAAATTTACCAAATAATAATTTGTTTTTCATAGATTTTATTTTTTTTTGAAGTTCTTCCTTATTTTTTGGTTCTTTTACATTTTTAATTTCCATATTCAAAACCCCCTTTTTGTTTGAATGTTTGCTGTATTACCACAAAGTTAAGTACATGTCAAATCTTGGTTGGGTGAATATCAATTTCTAAATTTACTTTATTATTAAAGATAAACATTTTATCTAATTCTTTTAATGTTGGCATTAATTTATCATCAAAGCGATACTTTAATATAATACCAAAGCGATACACATTATTCATTTTAAAAACGCTGGCTGTTGTTGGTCCTAAAACAATGGTTTCTTCGCTTAAATTTTGTTTTAAATAGGTACAAACTTTACTAGCTTCTTTACTACATAAATCGTAATCTTTACTCGCTACTTTTAGGCTTATTAAATAATAAAAAGGCGGATATTTTAGTTTCTTACGAATTTGCATTTCATAATTATAAAATTTTTCATAGTTTTGCTCTTCTACACATTTTAAAATAAAGTTATTTGGATTATAGGTTTGCATGATGACATTGCCTATCGTATCTTTTCTTCCAGCTCGACCAGATGCTTGACACAAAAGAGAAAATGTTCGCTCACCACTACGAAAATCGGGAATATTTAAAGAAGCATCCGCATTAATAATTCCTACTAAACTTACTCTTGGAAAATCGTGACCTTTACTAATCATTTGCGTTCCAAGTAGGATATCGTAATCTTGATTTTTAAATTTATTAATAATGGTTTCATAACTATTTTTCTTTCTGGTTGTGTCTGCATCCATTCTTAAAACTTTTAAATCTGGAAATTCTTCTTTGATTAAACTTTCTAACTTTTCAGTACCATAGCCATAAAAGTTCAATTCTTCATGGCATTTAGGACATTTATCCTTTTTTAAAATTGTATAACCACAATAATGACATCTTAAATTGTTTTTGGTCTTGTGATAAGTTAAAGTAATATCACAATTTGGACATTTATAAGTAAAACCACAGTTGCTACAAGTAATCGTGGTCGAATACCCTCTTCTGTTTAGAAGAAGAATTACTTGTTCTTTACGACTTACTGCACTTTCTATTTCCAATTTTAAGCGTTCACTTAAAATAAAGTTTCCTTTTTTAGCTTCACTTGCCATATCGACCATTGTTACTATGGGTAAAAGTGCATGATTTACTCTTTTTTTTAGTTCTAGTCTTGTATAAAGATTTTTCGTTGATTTTGCCATTCTTTCAAGTGATGGAGTTGCGCTTCCTAAAACAATTGGAATTTGATTCAATTTAGCACGATATTCTGCAACATCTATAGCATTATATCTAGGAGTATTTTCTTGCTTATAGGTTTCCGAATGTTCTTCATCTACAATAATTATTCCTAAATTTTTTAAAGGAGCAAAAATAGCACTACGAGCTCCTATCACGATATCTACTTCATTTCTCGCAATTTTTCGCCATTCATCATAACGTTCCCCATCTGATAAACCACTATGAAGCACAGCAACTCGTTCTTCAAATCGAGCTTTAAAATTTGCAACAAATTGAGGAGTTAAACTAATTTCTGGCACTAAAACAATTGCTGTTTTCTTTTTTTTAATTACCTCATCAATGACTTGCATATACACTTCTGTTTTGCCGCTCCCTGTAACTCCATAAAGTAAGAATTGTTCATTTTTATTTAAACTTTTTAAAATCGTATCTTTCGCCTTTTGTTGTTCTTCATTTAAAAATTTTTTTTCATCTTCTAAAATACCTGTACTTTGTAAACGATAAACCTCTTCTTGTTCTTCTTTTATAATTTTTTTGTTTAAAAGAGTTTTAACACTAGAACTTGAAATTAAGTTTGCTTCCTTTTTCGATAGTTTTTCATTTTCATAAATTAAGTCAATAATTTCTTTTTGCAAATTATTTTTACAAAGTTCTATTGCACTTTGATAGGGAATAGCAAGAATTAAATTGCTTTGATATTTTTTCTGAATATTTGTTTTTAAAGAAGCTTTTAGCGCTTTTGGTAACATCGTAGCATAAGCACTTGATAAACTACATAAATAGGTTTCTTTAATAAATTTTCCCATTTTAATAAGTTCTTCATTTAAAACGATTTCTTGGTCAACAATAGATAAGATTTCCAACACTTCAAAATCTTCTTGAAGAGTTTCTTTTTTATCTAAAATAAAGCCTTCTAATTCTCGATGATTAAAGGGAACTTTTACT
Source organism: uncultured Bacilli bacterium (assembly GCA_947628965.1). Classification (GTDB taxonomy): domain Bacteria; phylum Bacillota_I; class Bacilli_A; order RF39; family UBA660; genus MGBC108787. The sequence goes on from CANRBV010000009.1 coordinate 3,981, forward strand.
CTTTTGCCAATTTCTATTTCTTTTTGTAAGTTTTTAGGTACACTATATGTATACGTTTGATCCATTTGTTTATTTTTAAGTTCTAGAAGTACATCAATATACATAGCATCACCTTTTCTATTATTATAAAAGAAAAAAAAAGAACTAGCAAGAACTAGTTATATTTTAAGAATGTTTTGTTCTTATTTGTAATCTTTACTTTTGATTTCATTTAATTTTCAATGGAAAAAGAAGCATCTTCAGATTTTTTTAAACTCAAAGTAAGAGGTTTTATCGTATCAATATTATATTCATTGGCTAAAAATTCACATTGTGAAATTGGACAAGAAAAACTTAATAAGGGTATGTATACAAAATCATTTTTACTAGAATAAAAATCGATTTCCTCATTATCAAAAATTGTAAAAGAATATTCTTTTAAATACTTTTTTAATAAACGTTTGCTAACCCAAAAGTCAACTGGAAAATCTTGAAATTGTAAAAGAATATCAAAAGAAGTATCATTTAAAACCAAGCGGTCTTTAAGAATGGGAATATTAATAAAAATACTATCATTATAGATATGATGTTCCTCTTTTAATTTTTGAATTAAATAGGGAACAAAAATTTCTGTATTATAGATAAATTGTTCTAAAAAAGAATTTTTTAGGTTCTCAATTTCTTCCCTTATTTCATCTTTTTTTCTTTCACTGTAAATATGTTTATAAAAATTCATTATATCTTCACGATAATTTTCTACTCGAAATACTTCTTTATTCATTTTACTACCTCTTATAAAAATTATAGCATATTTTTTTTAGTTGTAGAAAAAAGCATTTCCAATTTGTAAAAAAAAATACACGTATTTGTGCATTTTTCTAAATTCCTGAATTTTCTTTCGTTACTTGTGTTACATCATAACCATAAAATTCTAATATACTAACAACTTTACGACTATGAATTCCTTTGTTACACATAATATAATATTTTTGGTTTTTATTTAGTAATTGTTTATAATTTAGTAATAATTTTTCATAAGGGATATTAATACTTTCTGGATATGGATTTTTTTTAAAAGTAAGTTCATCGGACACATCAATTAATGTTCCCATACTTTTATCATATACATTTAAATCTATTCGTTTCATATTTATTCACCATTATATTATATGAAAAGAAAAGAATAAAACAGATGACTATGAACTAATCATCTGTAAAGAAATCATCAAAAAATTCATCATCGGTTATAATATTATCATTTACAATAACACTATCAACATCAATATTAATCTTTGGTTTATCTGGAAGCTTATCCTCTTCTTTTTTAGAATCCTTTTTCTTTAAAGAAGTGGTTTCTTTATCTTTAGATATCATTTTTTCTGGTTTTAGTTGTTCTTTTTTCTCGTTAGTCATTTCTATTTTTTTCTTTTGATTTGCTTCCTCTTCGTCAAGTTCTTTTAATTTCTTATCAATTTCTGCTATCATTTTATCAATTTCATCATTCGTTGGAGGAACATTGTTCAAAAATGGGTTAGAACTTTGAAAAGGATCTGAATTTTTTAATGAGGACAAGCCATCAAAATTTGGTAGTCCATTAGGCATGGATGAAAATCCAGGACCAAATGGAGGCAATCCCATACTGGAATTTAGTTTTGAATCATCCAAACCATTTAACATCATTTTACGATTTTCTTCTGTTACAAATTTTTTAATATCAAATAAAGAAATCGGCTTTTCTTCTCTTTCTGGCAATTTGGCTTTTTCACGTTTAATACCCCAATCCATTTTAAAATCAGGTTCATACTTTGTCTTAAATGGATATTTTCTTAAACGAATAATGATGGCTTCAAAAAGCTTTAATTTTTGTAAATCAGTTACAGTTACAAGTGGCGTTGAAGCCGTTTTTTCTTTTTCTTTTGATTTTACTTCCCCACACATTTTACTGATTTCTTCTAGTGCTGCCATTTCCGTACTAATTAAATAAACCCAGTTACCACAGTTTCCTTTAATTACTTCTGCAACTTCTTTTCCATAAACATCATTTAATTGGGCAAAGTTTTGGATAATGAACGTAAATCTAATATCACGACTACGAGCAGCAGATACCATAGAATCCACATCTTTAAGTGGAGGCATATTCGCAAACTCATCTAAGATAAAGTTCGTTCTAAACGGAAGTTTTCCTCCTGTTTCTTTTGCAACATCGATTAAAGTTTCATAACATTGTTTAATAAAAATAGTAAGTAAGCTATGATACGTTGTTTTTTCATCGTGTATAATCATAAAAACAGCTGTTTTTTCTTTCCCAATATCACGCATGTTAAAGTCACTATAACTTAACATTTCACTTAATTTTTCACGTGAAGCAAAAATACGTATCTTTTGTCTAAATGTTGAAGTAATACCACCTTGGGTATCCTTTGGAGCATTGATCGTATTAGAAGCAAAAATGTAAGGACTTGAAGATTCTCCTTTCATTTGAAAATAGGATTTTAAATAATTACTTGTAGCAAATCTTTCTTCTCCAACACTACTCATATAATTTATGGAATTCAAATTAATTTCTTCTTCTTTGGCATCCATAAATAAACCTAAAGCTAGACCTGAAAAATAATCGGCTGCACTATTTTCCCAGAATGGTTCACTTTTATTATTTGGATCCCTTATAATATTTAATCCTACGTCATCTAGTAACTCAGTTGATTTATCCACATTACCATTTTTATAATATTGATAAGGCAAAGTTAAAGGATTCCAAGCATTTCCTTTTTGGGGATCACGGAAATTTAAAACAATAATTTTATATCCTTGATTTTTTAAATAAGTAGCACTGTATTCATAAATTTCCCCTTTAGGGTCAGTAATAATCATACTTTCGCCTTTTTTAGCAAGTAAATTTACCATTGGCTTAACTAAACATTCTGTTTTACCACTACCAGTAGAACCAATAACTAAATTATGGTAAGAGCCATTATCTACCCATATATCTTTACCATTATTAATAAGAGGTATGCCCGCTGCTGCTACTTTATTATCGGTAGCGAGTACATGCACAACATCTTTATCCTCTTTAATTTCTTTATCTTTACTCCAACGAGAATAACCTTTTTCCTCCTTTTCCTTTAAAGAAATACCAATTCCCTTTTTTTCACGATCAAAGATATAAGAAGAAACAGAAGTAAAAATAATTACAAGAGCTGCAAAAAACATTAACATCGTTAATATTAAATTATCTCCTACAAAAGCTGGAAATGGATTTAAGCCAAAGAATTCACCTTCATCAAAGAACGCTGTAAAATTAACAACCGCAATGGCACATAAATATAATAAAAAGATACAAAATACAATAAATATTGCAAAATCTCTAGGAGATACTCTAAATTTCATTAAAAACTCCTCCATTTCCTTTTTTCTTTTTTATTTTACAATAAACTTATCCTTTTAGCAATTCTTAATCTACTAAATTTTTTAATTTTTTATTATCCACTTTATACAAATAAACCGTTGATTCTCCCACTTCACTAAAATAACCTTTTAATAGAACCAAATAATCTTCTTTATTATTAAGTATATTAATAATTCCCTTTATTTGATATACAGGTATTTCATAATTTTCATATTGATTATAAATTTCTTTAAATAAAAGTTCTGTTTTATTTCCAATAACACTTATAACAAAAACAAATAATTTTTCATCTTCTGTAGTGTCATTGGCATTGGATAAAATCATAATTTTTTCTGTTCTTCCATCTTTATTAAAATCATATTCTAAAACGTCCTTTTGTTCCAAAGAAGAATAGGAAGAAATATTATTTTCTTTTAAATACTTATTTAATATTTCCATTTCTTCATTGTTGATAAAACGGGTTGTAAAATCCCTACTTTGTAAATTTAAATTTTCACTAGCCGCAATAAAATTATCACTCATATTTACCCAATTGTTATCAGCATCAAAAAAATTCCATTTTGTTATATAATTAATTGTAAAAGGTCCTTTTTTACTACCATTTTCATACACTAAAAATTTTTCTTTAGAAGAATCATTTACGATTTCTTCTTGTTCTATATTGTTACATTTTTTTTCAGTACAAGAAAAACTAGCAATATTTGAAAATAATAAATATTTTTCTTTTTCCTCTTTGTTGAAAAGAAGAAAAATTAATAACCCAAAAAGACATAGAAACAATACAACATAAAAAGCTGGATTCTTAAAAATTTTTTTCATTTTTGCATCACTCCTGATATTCATAAACCACAATTTTATCTAAATCTGCTACATTATAAGTATTTATTTTACCGTTGCCTGGATCATAAACAATAAAGTTATCGTTTGATATTGATTTTAATACAACGTAGTGTCCTCTTGGATGAGCATCATTTTTAAAATGCAATATAAGACTTCTATTGCTTCCAGCATATTTGTATACGGTATTCATTTTATCTTGATTGCTACCTGTTAAGTCTTCATACGTTTTATATTGGAACGATGGAGCAAGAGCTTTAATTGCACTATTTCCCCAATACATTCCTGCTCCTTTAAATCCTCCCGTAGAATTCATTAATTTAACAAGAGTTCCTGGATTAAATTCAACAACATTATTGATTTTAACACCAGAGCAAGATATAGCAATAGCTACCGAAGTAACGGCACATCCTGATTCTTTCATTGTTGTCTTTGAAGAACCTAAATGGATATTTCCCCATCTTTCATCTCCTTGACGCCATATTGTACAAGAACCATTTCCTACTTCTCCAATTTGATAAGAAGGTATACATTGATCAGCACTTAAACCAAATATTTTTTGTCTAGCATCCAACATACTTCTTGCTTGAAATGTCAAATAGGCTTCTTTATCTTCTGCCGTAGTAGCAACGCAATCCCCACCACCAGCAGTAGTACACGTTTTTCCAGAAGCACATGCTTCTCTTACCCGATCAGGAATATTATTTCCATAAATAGCACTTGCATAGACACAGCCCCCAACTGACCAACTTCCAGGATTATACCAGTAATCTCCTAAATAGGCATAATGTCCCATCAATTCATTTAAAGTGGAATACTTAGATACAAATTGTAAAAAACCAGCTACGCCACTACTTAAACTATTATAAGAGATACAAGCATCATATCCTCCTGTATTGGTACAACCAAGCCCCCAATAATTGTTTTTGCTTGAACCTGGAGAATACCCTTCTACATCAGCACGAATAAAAACAAGTTCAGGATTAATTCCATTTGCTATAGCCATATCATAAATCATTCCAGCATTATCAGCAAGAATTCTAGCATTAGACTTTCTACTTGCATATTGCTCTGCTAATCTTATGAATTCCTCTTTAGATAAAGTAGTACTCGTCATAGATATTGCGCTACAACCTATCCCACTATATAAATCACTAAAAGCATAGCTAATGGTATAATATTCGATATCTCTTCCATAATAGTACTCAAGTAATCGATACAATTCATATTGGGAATCTACTTTTTCTAATAAATATTTGGCTCCATATAAACTCATAGATTCTAACTTTTTAGTATGGGTTTCTTTTACTTTAGGAATTTTTTTACCTTTTTTAATTTCTAAATCATCTACCCATTCTGCAGGAATTAATTGTTGTTCTTCAATATTTTCATTCATCATATAATAAAAATAGTTTCTATTATACGATTCATTTTCGTCCTTTCTTTTTTTTATATAACTAAAGGGTTCATATAAAGCAGGAATAATATTTCCCTCTCTACCAATAATAATTCCTTGAGAAAGTTGAATGGCCCCCATAATTTCAGAATATTTCTCTTCGCTTCCATCCAATTCTTTAAAACTTTTTGCTTGTTCATTATAATTTTTTAATACCACACAATTGTCGGGTAATTCCGCAATCAAACGGCTTCTTGCTGCTATTGCCATTGCTTGATAGACAATTTCATTATCTACATCCATAGCATTATTATTATCTGTCCAAACAACACCAGCTACAAAATCATCAATTTCATAGGATTCATATTGAAATCTTTCTGTATCATTTAAATTCACTAGACTAGGATCTGTAATCTCTTCATAATCTTCATCATATTGATGTTTTTTAGTGTAAGAATCATTTTCCCAAGCTAAATTTATTTTTTCACATGTAAGACTTTCATAATATTCAGGTTTTGGTTCTCCAATACCTACCAAATCAAAATCTAAATGTTTAACTAAAATAGTTATAAATATTGGTAATGTTAAAAGAATGATTACTATAATCAGCAAAGACTTAGGATTAAGTAATTTAGGTAAATTTTTCTTTTTTGTTAATCCTTTTGGTTCTTCTATTAATTGTTCTTCATTATTAAAATTATCACTAGAAGAAGGATTTGCTATATCATTGGCAAATCCCTCAGATTGTTCTAAATTTTTCTCTTCTTCTTCTAATAAATCTTCTTCATCATTGAAGTCCATAACCTCACCTACTTATCTTATGTATTATAGTCCTCCACCACTACCAAATGAATCTAGTTCTTCTTGGGTTACGATAACATTAATACGCATTCTTCTATTACCACAGATAAATAGTCCTTCCCCTTGATTGTAATATTTGATACTTTCTTGTTCTGCATCATTTAAATCAATTAATTTTCCTAAATCTTCCGTTGCTTGTTTACGTAAGCCCATTATTAAATAGTAAGAAGCATTATCGAATATAGCTTTACCATGTACCAAAACATTTGGTGCAGCGAAATCCGTTGGTTGTTGGGTAATAATAATTGTTCCTGTATTATACTTACGACTACGTCTTTGGATTTGGGCTAGGAATTCGGCTCCTAATTCATTTCTAGTTGATAAAAGCACGTGGGCTTCATCTACACACATAACAGTATCTACATCTTTATCTAAACACAAACCCCAAGCATACTTCAAGATATTAAAGAATAAAGCATTTTTAATATTATCATCACTATTCATTAATTCTTTTATATTAAATACGATAAAATCGCTTTCAATACTTAAAGTAGTATGGCCTGTAAAATAGTATTTAAGTTCTTTAACAAGAGGTCTTACCTTTAATTCAAGACGTTCCATAACATCTTTTTCATGCGTTTTATCAGGCATAGATAAAAGTCTACCTTTGATGGTTGCATAAACATCATCAAACGTTGGATAATCATTAGCAGTAAGTTTTGTAAAATCTGTATCGTAATCAATTTTATAACGTTTGTAAGTATCTTGAACAACTTCACTAAACATTGTTAGAACATCTTCTTCAATTGAAGGAGAATAATATTTCATAAATGCCTTCAATTGTTGTAAGGTTCTTGTTAAAACGGTATAGCCAAGTCCTTGCTCAATTTCTTCTTCATCCGCATCTACAACGATTTCCAAAGGGTTAATCATACCAAAAGCTCCACCCTTACCTAAGTCTAAGAAGTCTCCTCCAACAAAACGGGTCATTTCAGCAAGTTCACCTTCAGGGTCAATACATACAACTTTATATCCGTTTCTCAAGTGTCCTCTAATTAACAACTTAGCAGCAGTTGATTTTCCACTACCACTTGTACCTAGAATAATCATATTGGCATTATTACGATTGTTTTCTTTTTTTATTTTATATAAGAATTGATTAAATAAAACAACGCCTCCAGAAAAATCAACACCAAATAAAATACTATTTCCTGGATCTTTAATACTATCAAATATAAAAGGATACATAGCAGCAACTGTAACAGATGGAATTGGTGTTCCCACACGATTTTCAATATCTTGTTTAGGGAATATTGGTAAAATAGATTTTAATACTTTCTCTTGTTCAAACATCAAAGGAATTCCACGCATTCCCATACCTTCCAAATAGTTTCGTACTTGCATTTTCTTCATTTCTAGTTCTTCTTTATTATCTGCGGAGATGAACAAATGCATTTGGAAATCAAAAATTCTAGCTTGAGTTGCTGCAAGCATTTGAATAAATTGTTCTAGAGATTCATAATCTTGACGAATGCGTTCTTGAAAGGTTTTATCATTTTCCGTTTGATATCTTTGTTTTAAATCTGCAATTTCTTTATTAAGCATTCTTTGTAAAGTTGAAAAAGCAATGGGAATATGTTTAATGGCTACTTTAACGCCAGAAATATTGGTAATATTGGCAAGATATCCTTCTGAAATATATTTGGGATACGTTACAATTGTTAAAATTGTACAATACTTGCCACTAATCATCATTTCAGTTGGTTTAAATTCAATCCCCTTTGGGGCTAATTGACTTTTTATATTCATTCTGGCATCACCGTCCCTAGTGTAGTTGCTTGTCCACCATTAAAGAAATTATCGATAAGCATTCTTAAATCATTATTTGATACTTGTGTTGCGTTAAGTCCACACGTAGATAAATTGCTTATTAAATTGTGAATTCTTTTTTGAACAATATCCAATTTTTTCTCTTTAAATAAGATATAGTATTCTGTATCAACCACGTTATATTCAGCACTCATAAACATATTGGCTTTATTAATATCTTGCATTATGAGTTTTCGAATTGCACCACTATTTGCATTATTATAAAGAATTTGCAATTGCGATAAATGAACGTTAATATCTACGGGACGATCCGCAATAATTAACCAGAATTCATAATCCATTGTATTATAAAAATTTCTTAAATTATAAATGGTTTGATTTTGAGTGTCTTGATCCAAAATAAAGATGTTTTTAGGAGCAATTTTAACTCCTGTTACAAATTCATTTGAATCCAGTTGAATCATTCCATTCATAATTTGTTTAATTGGAACCCAATCTTCCGTATATTTACTAGCTTTATTATTTTTCATCTCTTATACACCAGCCTTTCCAATATAATCTTTTTCTATTAAATCCAAATAAAATAATATTTGTTAACAATTGCAATACATTATGATAATTTGGAACAGGCATAACTAAAAATGCTGAAATTAAGGCTGGGCATAATACAAGAAGTAACGAACTCATATCCATTTTATCATTAAGTAAAAATAGCAATCCTAAAGTAATCGTACAGCCTATTCCAAATATTACTAAATCAACTGGTGTAAAAAAGCCTAATATTAACATTGATTTTTTTGAATTTGCTGGTATTAAATAATTATTATTCATCCCTTTTTATCCTCCACTTCTATTTTTTATCATTTGAACCCTTATCTGATTTACCTTTACTTGAAGAAACACCACTTAAACTTCCTAAACCTCCAGGAACACCTTTCATATCTTTAAAAGATTCTTTAAGCATAGATTCCTGAATGGCCGCTTCTTCTGCATGTTCTTCTCTCCAAGCTTTAACAGCCTTTTCTGTTTCACGTCGTTTAACATATTCTCTATTAGCCTTATATCTTTCATTAATAATACCCATATTCTTTCTAACATTTGAAATAATGGTACTTTCATCCAAAGAAGCGTATTTAGCAATTTCATTTTCTAATTGTAAATTATGATATTCTTCTGTCTTTAATCTTTCAATTTGAGTTCTTAAATCATTATCTTCAAATTGAGAGCTTTTTAATTTATCAATTTCTTCTTGAATTTGTTTTTGTTTTACTGTATCAAATTCCTCTTCTGCTTTTAATAACTTATTATTTAAATCATTTAACTTACTCTCTCTTTGTTCATCATATCTTTTCGCTTTTTTATTGTAATCATTTTGCATAGCTTCTATTCTACTTAATCTTTCTTTATCATATTTTGCTTTTTCTTTTGCCAATTGTTCATTTAATTTCTCATATTGATATTCCATGCTTGCTTTTTCTTGGTTTAACAATTTTTTAAATTCTTTTGAATTTTCAGTTCTTGAAACATAATTTTTGGCCTTTTTTTCATATGAATCTTGGATCTTTTTTTTGTAATCAGAAGGTAGTCGATCCCAGTAACTTCTTCCACCAAATAACCCTGATTTTCCTTCCATACCTAAAACATCTGAATAAACGCCTTGCCTTTGAGCCTTAAACTGATTCCCTCGACCTTTCCATCCTTTATATGCTCCATAACCCATTCCTGAAAGAATACCTCTAATTCCTGCATGGTTCACTCCTGCTGCCCAAATGCCCCCTAAAGCTCCAGTAAATGCTCCCGTTACTCCAGCTATGGCAGGTACAGAGCTCAATTTTCCACCAATACCTAACTTAATGTTACCAGAATCAACTCCAATAGCATCACTAATTAACTTCGGTGCTTGCTTAGCAAAAACAAATAAGCCTAAAATAATAATTACTCTTTCAAACGTTCCAATTCCACCACTATTCAAAGATATAATGTTCCCATCAAAAATGGAACTACATATTTCTGTTATTAATACCATAATAAATAATCTTATAAAAACTTCTAAATAAGTTGCAATCGATGCTTTAACCCAATTATCAAATACTGATTTTTTTTCGGGTAAAATATGTAGAAGTATGGGAATAGGTGCTATTAATTGATAAAATGCCAATTTAAATACCCTTACTCCTAAATCAATGCAGAAAGATAGAATAACATAAGCTAAAAATATTCCACATAATGTTCCTAAAATTGGAATATACGAAGCTCCCCCTTCACCTTCATGTATTGGTTCTGCAAAAGTAGCAATATTCAAAAAATTATTACTATTCCCATTTAAAAGTACAGATTTCATTTCACCCCAGGTGGCCAAACCTGTCCCATCAGCATTATAAATACTCCCCTCAACACTATCGTCACTAAAGTTTAAAAATGCCGACATTAACTCGAAAGCAATTCTATTTCCACTTGTTGCGATATTCATATTACTCGTTTCATTATTAAAGAATATATTACTTATAATATTTTCTCTAATAATTATATTTTGTAATGTTCTTGCATAACTAAATATTACTGGAACTATTCCCAATAAAATTAAGGAAATAATAATATTCGTAACTAATTTTGACGTATCCTTTGCTAAATTGTCTGGATTTATTAATGCTTTAAGTAAAGAATAAGCTACAATAAAAAGCATTGATACACCGATTATGACATAGACTCTATCTATAATTTCTTGAAAAAAGCTGTCCTTAATTATCTCTGCGCCAGCTAAAGAAGAATACAAAGAAAATAATTTGCTTATTACCCAATAGGTTAATCCATCAAGAAGCAAAAAAAGACCAGTCAATCCTGTTTGAAAAACTTCTTTTAATGTCATAAGGCATTTTCACCCCTTTCATTACCATCCACATGTTTCTGAACTTATTTGCGCAATATTTAATAAAAAATCAATCAAAGTAGGCAAAACAAATATAATTGCCCCAATTATTAATCTCTTACCGAATTTACTTACTGCTGCTTTAATTTCATCTTGCTTTTGAGCAAGCATAGCTTTTACAAAATCCACAATGGAAAGAACAATTATTAAAATTGGAATCACAATTTTAATAAAATGGAAAATTTGCTTTAAAAAATCTCCAAATGACCCTGTACATAAAACATTAGTATTTTCAAATTTTTGATAAGTTAATGGCCTTATTAACTGAGAAACACCAACATTTTCAATACTTAAATTACCATTTTGTTGAGCATTTACGTTCATAAATCCAATACAAATTATTATCAATATAAAAACTATCTTTTTACTAATTTTTTTCATGTTATCACCTACAATTTAAGTATCAGCCTACTTATTCTTTAATCATTATATCAATTTTTACAAGATATTGCTAGATTTTATTCTTTGTTACATTTATTTGGATTTAAAACACATGTATAACATTCCACAAAATTTGATTCGCTATTTTTTGAAAGCAAATCAAAAACAAAATTTACGATAGTAGGTATAATAAAAATAATAATAGCAATAAGGATTCTATTAATTAAAGATTTAGTAGCCTTCTGAATTGCACTATCTTCTGACGTAGTTAAGGCTTTTGAATAATCTATAGTTCCCATAATTATTAAAATAATTGGAACTAATATTTTAACAATCATTAATAAATGCCCAATAAAATTTAAAGTTTTGATTACATCCTTATTATTACATAATTCATTTAATTCTATTCCTTTATTTATTAAATCGGAAGCTTCTCGACATGAAATATTAGAATTAAATGAATAATTACATTTACCATTGCAATAATATTCAACATCACTATCATTTTTTATACTATTCCCACATATAAATGTATATAAATCAGGATCGTAAGTTTTTAATTGTGTTATGTTACCTAAATAATCATAGGTTCCCCATTTAATTTTCTTAGTTTTAGAATTAAAAAAAATGTCAGGGCAAGAATCGCCAATCATTCCGTCATTGATCGTTTCTTCACTTCCATCTGGGTAAGTAATTTTAGTTTCACTATTAGGTGACTCTTTTTTTACTAGTATTGTTTTACTAGAGTTTTGACTTTTATAATTACAAGTATATCCTTTTTCATGGAGTTCATGTTGCGGATCTGCAAAATATTTACAATTATTTAAAGGACAACTATATTCTTTAATATATAATGGCGTATCTGATGCTTCTGCATCAGACAATAAAATCAATGAACCACTTTCTTCTCCTGAAGTTTTAACTGCTAAAGATGGACATTGAAGGATTTCTGTAGACTCATTCAATATTTTATACTTAATTAAATCTTGCTTTGTATTTGGGGCTATTCTAGTAAAAATATCTTGTGTCCCATCAATATTTTTAAATTCATAGTCATAAGTATCCATATTAGAATATGTAAAATCAATTAACATATAATAGGCAGCATTATTCCCCTCACTATCAAAGGAATATTCACAATATAATGTTTTATCCTCTTCGGCATATACTTTTAAAAAACCAAAAAAAATTATAAATATTGAAAAAAATATTTTTTTCATATAAATCCCTACTTTTTCATAAATGATTATATCAATTATTTTATAATTTTACTAGTAAAATTATAGAAACAAATTTTTTTATCTTATTGTATATGGATTATTATAACTTCCATCACCACTAGCAAATAATACATCACTTCTTAAAGAAACAACAAAACGATTTTGAGCAGTAATATTTGTATAAGAAGATTCAAGCACACCTTTTCGAGAAACATAAAAAGCATTATAAGTTGTAGCTACATCTCCAGTCATTGTCCACCATTTAAATTTATTATCTGCTAAATAATTATAATTTTGACATTCTTTACTAATGGTTGTAGTGCATAATCCATCTAAACTTGCGTTCATATAATCATATACTGGCAATAAACCAATATATTGCTTTTCAATTTTCTCATTACATTCTAAATTGCCATTTTTTGAAGTGCTTTCTTCTCCTCTTTTTCCTACACATAAATCAAATGTAGATAAATATGGCTCGTAGCTTTTAAAATTATTTTCATAAAAATTTATAATATTTGTATAAGCTCTACTTAATAAAAAATTGTTAATTCCTTTTTGAGATTCTTTTTCAGTATTATAGCGATCATCCCATTCTTCTGTAATGTCTGCTTTTTCCGTAGTAACAATTAATTCTATCGTTCCCTCTTTACTAATTTTTACAATTCTCCATATACGATCAGCAAAACTTACATAATTATTTGGATTTTGGCCTCTAAAAACAAGTTCATTATTCATCTCATATAAGCCATCTCCTGTTTGAGATATTTTATTATTCTTTTTAATAACATCCATAAATTTTTCGGTTTTAAAATTATTACATGTTAAATAGGTTTGATATTTATAATTATTGTTTGCAACAAAGTCAACCAAAATATTTGCTGTACAAGAAGAATCCTTAACATATTTTTTAAGTTCTTTTATATATTTATTAGTAATTAATGTATCAGCACTTACGACTATTGTAGGATTAGACTCTGTTGGAAACTCATTAGGATTATCCGTTAAATAACTACGTGTAGCATCTTCTAACTTTTCCTCTAATTTTTCGTAAGAAATTTTAACACCTACAAACTTTACAGCTATTGAAATTGTTAAAATAATAAGTAGCATTACAAAAACAACACTTCCAAATAAAATTAGTTTTTGTTTTTTATTATCATCTATTTTCTTTATCTTCTCTTTCATCTATGAATCACCATAATTAAAATTATACACTATGACAAATAAAAAAGCAATTTTTACATTGCTTAATTATTCAGCATCACCTTTCCAAGCATCTTCTGCAGGGCAATCACCACTTGTAGGACTCGTTATACATTTTCTACAAACATCGTAATCAGCAGATATGTCCTCGTTACTGCTAAAATCGGTAACCAATCCAATTATAAATGTAACAATGGTAGGCAATAAGAATATAACTATTGCAGCAATAGCTCTTTTAACTAAAGATGTCGTTGCTTTTTTTATTTCATCATCTTTACTTGCAATTACGGCTTTTCCTAAATCCATAACACCAAATATAATTAATAAAATAGGAATTACTATTTTAAACACTAATAAAACATATCCTATTATTTGCCAAATATTCGCAGTTTTAGTACAAAAATTAATAGCATCCAACGTTAAATATAAATCCATAATTTATACCTCTTCTCTTTCTAATTCTATATTCATTTTACTGGTTATTTTATTTAATGTCAAGTTTTACAATGTAAAATATGTAAATTTTGTCAATCATTTTATTCGATTATCAAAAAATACTTTCCTTTAAGAAAGTATCCTATGATTTAAATATATTGAACAATTTACTATTCTTTGTTTCAGTTTCATTTGATTCTTCAAAACGAACAAAACCTAATTTAACTAAAAGTTCTTCCAATTCTTTATGATTATCCAATTTATCATCTAAATAAGGAATATTAAAGAAAACTTTGCTTTTTGATTCATATTCAAAATCTTTAACATCTCTTTGATTAAGAATACTTCTATTTAATATTATTTTTTTATCACGCAACTTTTCAAATGTTCTTTTATCCTTACGAATTAACTTATTTAATTTAATTAAACCTGGTTCAATTAAATAGAGAACTTCTGTACAAGAACTAATACTTCCACGATCATTTAAATCAACTAAAATTACTTCGGCTTCACTATTGGTAGCAATAAAAGATGGTAAATCCAAACTTGAAGTGCTTCGTAACGTTTTATCATTAAAATAGATAAAATCATGTTCATCCACTTCCACTGCAATAACATTATATTTTTTAGCAAGTTCTTTTTTTAATAAATATGTTAAAGTAGTAGATCCTGCATGATTGGTGACATTTTTTATACCAATAACGCGTAAACCTAATTTATTGTAATCTCCACCTTCATCACTAGAAGTATTTATCGTATTTAATTGATGATATTGTGCTACATCCTTATATGAATTAGGATTATTGATTAAAAATTTAATTGCATCGATATTTCTTGTAAAATTATAAATTCCCATAGAAATTAATGAAGATAAAAATTTTGGAGAGTTTACAACTTCTGAATCATCTAATAAAAGAATAATATTACTAACATCCATACTCACAGATAAATTTTGTAGAGTTGTAATATCTTGATAATTTTTAAGAGCGGTAATATCTAATATCATTTTATTATAATAAAAGTTTGTAAACTGATTGACTAAGTCTTCAACTTCAAACTCTCCATTAATATTTTTAATGATATCAATATCCAAAGTAGCTAGTAAGGATTGATATTTATTTGACACTATAACATTCACTTTTTATTCCTCCTTTTTAATAAGATTGTAATTTATCAGCAGGATTTGTAATATTTTTGGTAGAACCATTTACATCAAACTTAAATATATCTCCTAAAACTGGTAAATTAAAATAAAAGAATATATTCACCTTATAATAATAATTATTTTTATTATTTGAAATAGGAGAATGTACTTTTGTAACACAATAATAATATTCACTTTTATCATTTTTCGTCACGAGTGTTAAAGCTTGACTATTTAAATCTCTAACACCATAACTATTTTCAGGACAACCATGGGTTACAAAGTAAGCATTACTTTTCAAATAATTATTAATGATACCAATACTACCATTATCACCACTCGTCATTCCTTCGCGCTTTTCGATGATAGTTAATAATTCATTTTTTACTTTAAAAGCTTTTGTATAATTTAAAGATAAAGCTAGAAAAGCTACAAATATTAAAATAAATAGAATAACCAATTGCGTTAACCAAATACCACCAATACCTTCTCTCATATTCCCACCTCATTCGAATGACTTATTATTTTAGTATCTCCAGAGACTCTAAAGTTAAATACATTGTTAAATATTGGTAAATCCAATTGATAAAAAACAACTACTTGATAATACATCATACTTGGCAATTCGCTATTTCCACCAACTTCTACTGCTTTTAAACAAAATGCAGGATTACGATTATTAATCTTTCCCTCTCTATCAAAGCCTTGGTAATTATCTCCATTTCCTACTTTAGGACAAGTTCCCGTTGTTCTATAGGAAGTATTTTTTAAGTATTCAACAATTTTTTTAATTGCAGGATCTTCAGGATTATTTAAATCCACTCCCTCTTCTCTTTCAATTGTATTTATAATTGCATCTTTAACATTAAATGCCTTGGAATGATTAATTGACATACACATATAACCTGTAAAAAGTAATATAAAAAAGATAACAATTTGAAAAATCCATGTTCCACCTATCGCTTCTCTCATACTATCACCTCAATTAACCTTTCCAAGGGCATTGGAAATCTGCGCCTTGCTTTTTTCCATTTACATAATATTCACATGTAACATGACCATTATTTAACGTTTTTTTATCACAAATAGCATCACTACACTTATTATTTGCAATAAATGTACTTCTAATGCTTGGCCACAAAACAGCAAAGAAAAAGACCGATAGGATTCCTACCGCCAATACAACTACTACTGTCATATTTAGTTCACCTGTGGCCTCTTTCATATTCTTAACTCCTTATTTTATCTGTTTGTTATCCGTTGCTTATTGTATTACCTTTTTCGTTATTTGGACAAGTTACTGTATCTGTAGTTACTCCGTCTTCTTTTAAGTATGTACATGTACAAGTTCCACCAGAAGCAGGGCAATTACAATCAATAACATTAGCACATTTTGTACTATTTAAAATATTTGTTTTAATACCTGGCCAAATAAATGCATAGAAGAATGCAGCTACTGCTGCTATTGCTACTACAGTTACAACCGTCATATTTAATTCTCCAGTCGCTTCTTTCATTTTATAAATTCCTCCTCTTTTTATTGAGTAGGATTAGTAGCAGCAGTATGCTTTATTCTTCTAACTCAGCTTTATTCATGCATGTATTCATGCACTCAGTATCTTCATTGCATTGGACTTCACAAGTACTCTTTTGAATACTTGCTTTTACATTAGGCCAAATAAATGCATAGAAGAATGCAGCTACTGCTACTTCCAACCCTACCCTCTATTACTCTTAGTATAATCTTTTTTTTCTTATTTATCAATATTTATAAATTCGTTTTACATACCCATTAACATTAATACTGCAAATATTAAGAGTATCATAACACCTAAACCAGTTGTAATTAACATACTCATGGTTTTAGATTCCATTTTTTCAAGTCTTTCTTTATATCTTGTTTCACGTGCTTTTTGTTGTAAATTAGAAATCGTTTTAGAAAAAGCTAATAATTGATCTTGCTTATGTTCTTGTCTACCTAAACTTAAACGATATAAAAGACGCATCATACGCATGGAATCTCTTACAGGATATTGTTTTGCAAAATTAACATAAGGATCAATTTTATCATTACCAGCATTTATTTCATTAATTAATTCTTGTAATCCCTCTCTAAATATTGGAGGTGCATCATTAATCGATTTTCCAATAGCTACTGGTACCGTGTAGTGTTGAATTAAAATTTCCAAACTCTTTAGATAGTGCGGTAACATAGAATTAATTTCATGTAAATGGGCTTTATAGTATTTTTTAATATTAAAATAATCTAATTTAAATACTAAATAACCACCTATAACACTAAATAATAAAGTTATATAATTTAATTTTGATATAAAACAAAAAACCAAAACAACAATTGTAATTAATCCATTACGAACTCTTTTATTGAATAGAATATCACCATTTGCGCCATCACCATATTTGGCACGAACGTAAAAGTCCCAATCATCTTCTTTTAATTTACGAAAATAGACTTCATTATCAGCTATAAAACGATTTGCACTAATTCTACCTGTATAATTCATGATAAAAAGGAAAATAACACCAACAATTAATATTTCTATAGCCATATCTATTCAACCCCCACATCTGCATTATAGTACTTCTCACCACTTAATAAGAAATAACTATTAATAATTATAATTGCATGAAGTATCAGTTGAACATACCATATATCTAAGAGTTCGATATAACTATCTGTTCCAAGTAAAAATTGCATTGCCATAACAAGTAAGAATAAGGCAAGTCCAAAGGTTATAAAACGTTTATGGAAGTTTTTACGATCCGCTTGATCACGATAAACACCTTCAACTAAAGCATCGATATCTTGACTCATATTTTCCAAAGCTTCTCCTGAATCTTTAGCACCTTCTTTAGTAATTTGTAAGAACAATTGATTCATATTTTTTACCATATAGAAAGGATATTTTTCATTAAAGAATTCAATAGATTCATCAATTGTACCATTTTGATAAGACATATCAATCATGGTTTTAACATCCTGTAAAACAGGATCTTCTAATATTCCTGAATCTCTTACTCCTTCTAGAGATTTAACAAAACTTTGTGTTGTTGTAAATTCCATAATAACATTGGTTGTATAAATTTGAATTTGTTCAAAGATAAATTCACTATATATTTTTTGATATCTTAAATAGGCTAAATAAGGAATAAAAGCAACAGCAATTAAAGCATAAATAACTGTAATTACAACATTATAAAAATATAAGTAAGATATAACCCCTGCAACGCCCGCAAATATGACAATTTGACTCGTATATTGTTTTGTCGTAAAGTCTTGTCCTAAAGATTTTACTTTTTCTCTTACCTCTTTATAACTATAAGGAGCAAACTTATCATATGTATCTTTTACTTGTGTAATAAAGAAACGATACACATTTTCTCCATTATTTTGACGATAAGATACAACATATATTCCTATAATCCATAAAATAATTAATTCCATTTTCATTTACTCCCTTCTATATCGTATCGACGGCTGTAGCCGTATTATTCGTAGGTGTTATATTTGATATAGTTTTAGTATTACTTCCTGTTCTAAATATATTTTCTGGAAGTAATACCCCTTGGATAGATAAGTAATCTTTTAAGTGTTGGGTTGGATTATTTAAAGTCATTTTTCCATCCATTGATTTTTGAAATATGGTATTTACTTGTGGTTTATTATCATCATCTACATAAAATTCACATATTTCCATAATTTCTCTTTGAAATCTTCCTAATTCTTTACTCATATATCCTTTTACATAAACACCTATTTGAACATATCGATGAATTGTAGCTAAAAATTGTTCTACTTCTTGATTTGTCTCTAATAAACTATACATACGCATAGGTATAGAAGAAGCTTTATCCGAGTGGATTGTTGACAAGATATGATGTCCAGAAGAAATTGAGTTACGAACTGCCAAAACAGCTTCTGCACTACGCACCTCAGACAATAGAATCCATATTGGGTTTTGTCTCATACAAGTTACCAAAACATCGGTATAAGAAGCAATATTATTCGTTTTCATAGCTACAATATCTCGATGTGGAAAGATTCGATCTAAGTGAAGTTCCAAAGTATCCTCAATTGTAATAATTTTTTCATCCTCTTTTGTTGTACTTGCCAAGTATTTAACAAGTTCTGTTTTACCTGAACCAGTCTCACCACTTACAATAATATTGGCATGCCCTTGAACACATTGTAATAAAAAATCTAATAAATCTTCTGAAACATATTTTTCGTTAATTAATTTTTCTCTGTTCAATCGAATTTTTGAAGGAGTTTTACGGATTAAACAAGCTATACCATTTGTAGCAATTGAATCATGAATGAAATTCAAACGAAGTTCTGTAGACTCAGCATCCAAAAAAGGATGTGCCATATTAAAGGTTTTACCCATAACATTTGAACATTGAAAAGCTAGTTTTTCCATAAGAGCATTATTAATTTCAGGGCGTTCTACTTTGAATACACCACGAGAAAGTGTCTTTAACCAAACTTGTCCACCATTACTATAAGAAATATCGGTAACATCATCAATTCGCAAAAATTCTTCTAATGGTCCAAAATCTAATTGCGAAAATATCGCATCATCCATGCCTAGACACCTTCCTTCTTTTTATTCTTTTATAAACTTTTTTTATTGGTTATTTGTATTATTATTGTTATCGTTATTGTTGTTATCTGAATTATTGGTTTGTGTATCTATAGTATTTTGTGGAATCGTTGCACTTTTTGATAAAATAAAGGAACGAATATAATCACTTGATACACGAGTTTCTCCAGGAGCTGCACTATAAGAGGCATTTCTTGGTACTGGAATAATTTCAATAGATGAACCAATATATCCAGCTTTCATTAATAAGTCATACATATCATTTGGTACAGCAAATAATAATTCAGATGGCGTACGAGATTCAACAGTAGATTCAAACACATGATTTCCTTGGCTATCTTTAACTGCTAAAACTTCAATACTTTCAATTAATTTACCAAACATTAATAAATTACTATCATCTACCCCTTTAAAGTATAAATCAATATAATTTCCAGGATAAATGGAATTACCATACGTTGAATGTAAATTTACTCCTAAACTATAAATCGTATAACCATCTGGTATATTTGCAAACGCACTATCTGGTAATTCTTCAGATGTTAAAATTTGTGATTTATAGAATAAACTATTTGCTGGAATAACAGCACCATAAGAGACATAGTTATTAATTAGATCACTCGCATTCGTAATTAAATTTGGACTATTTTTAACCATGCTACTAGATACTTCCATATAGCCAATCATTTCACTTGTAATAAGTGTTCTTGAAGATAACTCTTCCTTAGCATAAGGAACAGTTATTGGAGTCGTTGCTTGTTTTACACGATAATTATAACCTATGTATAATACTAATATCGCTAATAGCACTCCTAGTATTGTTACAGTATTTTTATTTCCTAAAAATCTTTTAACTGTTGTCATTATATTTCCCATTTTTCATTCCTCCTACATTTTTATTAACCTATTCTTGACCTTGTAATTCAAGAACAGCGTCAACTCTATTTACAATATCAAATGAAGTTGAATCCCCAGCAATTATAAAGCTTCTTGTTTTACTAGTCACTTTAACACTTACTTTTGGTGGTGCTTCATATATATCATAAAAAGATATCTCATAAGTATTAAAACTTACATTTTCAGCAAATCTTCTCAAGAAAGATTCGATGAATTTTTCGCGATCAATTTTTAATTCACCATGTTCGCGATAATATCCATAGTTTATAGCATCAACCATTGAGGCTTCTGTAACTTCCTTAATCAAGTAGTAATCTTCGGTATTTTGCGTCGTAACATTTGATATTAACATCATAATTACGATTACAAATACACCTAACAATATCAACCAATAGCCCCAGTATGTTTCTTTCACTAGCTATTCACCCCTTCTATTTCCAAGCTGAACCGTCTTCATAAGTAGTCCA
This sequence comes from uncultured Bacilli bacterium, assembly GCA_947628965.1. GTDB lineage: Bacteria > Bacillota_I > Bacilli_A > RF39 > UBA660 > MGBC108787. The sequence continues at coordinate 25,531 of CANRBV010000009.1, forward strand.
TTTATCATTACGTATTAGTTTTTCTTTTTTAAAGTAGCCTTCTTTAACACCATCATTTAAAAATTTACTTGTACCATTTTGATTAGAATCAAAATCCAAATCCTCAGAAACATAAGTGCCTGTTTTTTTATTGTAATCTCGAATCTTTTTCATGTTATTTGCATCCAACACAAATCTATATTCTTCGGTTTTGTAAATTTCTTCTCCATTTTTTTCAATTTCATCTTGTGTAGCTTGTCCTTTTTCATTTGTCCAGTTTGAACCCAGCTTACGATCATTAGGATTAAAGTCATTTAAAGATATTGTTCGATAAATATAAGTACTATCTCCATCAAAGATACAATTTACGCAATATACATCACATTCATCACAAACAGGTTCTGGATCTGGAATCTCGCAATATTCTCCAACGCATTCATAATCACAATCATCGCAATCGACTACATATACACAAACATAATCGATATCCGTTGAAGAAGCATCTATATGATATTTTTCTCTCCACCATTGTACAACATCATCTAATCGGCCAGGTGCACATTCAGCTTTGTCATTATATTGTCCTAAATTATGAATTTTAAGTGTCCATGTGTATACCCCTTTTGAAGTATTTAAAGCTACTGGGAATACAGCTCCTAAATAATAATAGTTATGTTGCAAGGCACTTTCATCAGATACAGTTTCAATCGTTCCATGTGGATAATTTGTTGCAAAATCTTGTACATTTTTATAGTACGCATCTCCTTGCACTTCTATTTTACGGAAATAATATTTTGTATTTTTAGTAGAAATTTGATGAGCTTCATTAGAATTTTCGCATTCACCATTTACATCACAATTTACATAAAATACATCTTCTAATTGAGCAGAATCTTTAGCTGTATATTCTCTGTCAATAGTATTTCCTTTTTTATAAGTTGCAGCACTTTTATCCGTATAAGTAGGCTCTCCATCTATCTTAAAATTAATGCTTGTATTATATTGTTCATTATAGTTAAATGAAACTTGTTTGTCATCCATACACATATCATTAATCCAACTATAGCAAGCTTCCATATCCTTTATAATTTCTTCAAGATTTTGTTTTGCTTTATTTAATTCGTTTTCTGCGTCAGCTAGTGCTTTATCTGGATTCCAATTCCTATTCTTTGGAACACAAACTTTATCGTTATCTTTAGCAGGTTGTTCTACAACTCGAGTTCCCCATGTTTGACTATCCGTTTGTTTATTTGCAGTTTTAGTTTCACATCTACCAGTAGTATTATCGCAAGAAATATTATAGCCTTTATAGCTTCCACTAGGAATACTATATTCCGTTTCGGTTATAGTTTCTCCATCAATTCCATTGGTTTTAGGAGTACATGTAGTAGGATCTTTAGTTGGATTTTTAGCTAACTCTTTTTCTTTTTTAGCTTTTTCATAAGCATTTTTCTTATCAACTAAATTTCTTTGAGCTTCTATTACATCACTAACATATTTTTCAATATCAATTCCTTTATCTTCATCACCATTAGGATTTGTAGCATAACATGTTCTAACAGCATGAACATGAACTGGTTCTAATTCAAAATATCTACCACTGGTTGTATATTTTGCTCCAGGCATTGAAATTTGATAATCTTCTTTACAATAAACAGCACAATAGGGATTATCGTCTAATTGGCCATCCTCCATTTTATATGTATTGCCTGCTTCATCTTCATTATTTAAAATACAATATTTAACATCTGTTGGAGCTGTAATCGTTATATGTTTATCTTGAGCATCATCGCAAAAAGTATCAACAGATATTTGTGTTTCTTGATTACATTTATCTTCTTCCTTTTCAGGCTCTTCAGGTACATCTTCACAAGTTACATCGCCAAACTTTTTACTTACTGTGATTTCGTTATCATCAAGAGGAATATTTGTAAAGATAAACATATTTTGATTGCCTAATCCTTGAGTTGTACATAAAACAGGTCGATTTTGCAAAGTTGTAGAGCCTGTTCCATCATTTCCATAGCTAGCCTTTAATGTAAAATTACATTTTCCCTCTTTTAAAGTTACACTTACTGTTTTATCACTTGTATTCGGTGTAGCACTACAACCGCCACCACAAGTAAATTTTATATCCTCAAATTTTAAATTTGTTGTTACTTGAATAACGTAATTTTGGCCATCATGTGACTTTTCACTCATGCTTATAGCAGGATTTGAAGATAAACTACCACTAGCTTTACCTAAAAAACTATAATCTCTTGGGTTATTTATCGCAATTGCATGTGCTTCTTCTGCCCAGCTTTGAGCTTCTTTTATATCTGGCGTCGTATCAGGCATAAGATTTGAGTCTACTCCAGCACTATAAAAATTCATTCCACTTAATCTTGCCAATCTTCTGATTGCTTCTTGTAGTTTCCAATGGGATCCTGAATGTCGTTCAAAAAGTATAGACAAAGCGGTTCTTTGTATATCATTAAGATTATTATCGGAACAAGTTGCTTGCGTTGGTTTATAGCCACCATGCATTGTAAGACCTGGATCTGGGCAATATGCAGATATATTTTGACCATTACCAATATTTAAATAAAAATAATTATCCCATGCATCAAGAGGTTTTCCTGTTCCGTACTCTAAACGATAATATCCTTTAATAGGTGAACTACTACTCCATCTTACAGTTGCATTGTACGCATAAATATTAGTTGGTAATAGTATTAAAGTACCTATTAATATTGTTACTATTAATTTAAATTTATTTTCTTTTTTCATTATAATACTCTACTCCTTTTCTTTTTAATAAGAATCACAGTAGTAGCAACCCCCGCTACAACAATAACTATTCCCACTGAATAAATTATCAGTTTATTATTTTCGTAAAATTCTTTTAATTTGTCAAGAAAATTTTTAGGTTTTTCCACTTCAGGAGTAACTACATCTTCTTTCTGAGCATATTTTTCTATATTCTCATAAAAATAGGTAGCATTAACATTTTCGGTTGGTATAAATTCTTGACAGTAATAATAATTGGGATTATCAGCACATATTTGTAATTTTGAATAAAAGTTATACATCGGTGTTTGTAATTCAAAAATTCGATATCTTTCTCCCACACAGGCATATTTATTAGAAAATACTTCAATGGTATAAGTATTTAATTCTTCGACATCCGTTGTAGTTATTTCAGCTACACCATTATCTGTATCACTATATTTAAATGTGTATTCTTTATTATCATTTTTTGAAGTGACTTTAACATATATATCATCTGTAATATTCAAAATGTTTATTTTTAATCCTCTAGTATAATCATCAATTTCATCTGGTACATCTTTACCATTATCAATATCTAATGTTTTTCCTAGATATACATCCACTGCTTCATATGTTGCTTTTACATTACCAACTATATTGTTTAATTCAGCTTGTTCACTATAGCTACATAAACTTGCGGCACTTACAACATGAGGAATAAATAATACAATTGCCAGTAAAAACAATTTTTTCAAATTTGTTTTCATCTAATCCACCCAATCTCAATAAACCTGCATTGATTATATCATAGAGTATAAGGAAATACAAGCAGAAAGTTTATCAAATCTCAATTCTTCTTTTGTAGAAATTTCTTATAGCAAAGAGTAAGATTTTATGATATATTTTAATTGGTGATTTAAGAATGAAAAATAAAAAAAAGATTTTTTTAATTATATTAATTGCATTATTATTGATAGGAGGATGTTTGTTAGTTTATAAACTAACAAATAAAAAATACAGTAATATTGTTTCTATTACAGTTTCAGAATTAGAAGCAAAGATTCAAAATAAAGAAACTTTTATACTCGTAGTAAGTCAAACGGGTTGCAGTCATTGTAAACAATATTTACCAGAATTAAATCGAACTTTAAAAAAAATTAATTTAACAGCTTATGACTTAAATGTTACAGGCCTAAAAAGCGAAGAAGCTACTACTTTAAATAAATATATTAATTTTTCTGGTACTCCAACTACTTTCTTTTACCGAGATGGAGAAGAAAAAACAACCCTTAATCGTATTACGGGATATGCAGATGAAATTAAAATTTTAGAAAGATTAAAATCTTTGGGGTATACGGAATAATGAAAAAATATCTTTATTTTATTAAAGGAATGCTTTATGCTTTTCTTTTATTTATATTATATTTTTTTATCTTACCTTCTATATGTGCAACTATTTTAGATAAACCTTTACATAGTTCTAATTTTTGGATTAACAACCTTGCATATTTATGTGTTTATCTTCTTATTTTCTTAGTTTTACTTTTCATTGTCCATAAAGATATTTTTAAACAATTTAAAGATTTTATTCATGATCCTAAAAAATATTTAAATAAAGGATTCTCTTACTGGGTTTATGGTATAATTGTCATGTTAATTTCTAATTTAATTATCACTTCTTTAGTTGGAAGTATTTCGGTTAATGAACAAACCACCAGAGAAACTTTACTTCAATCTCCTTTATATGCTATTCCAACCATTGTTTTCTTTGGTCCTTTTTTAGAAGAAATTGTTTTTCGTTATGGTCTTCGTAAAGCTTTTAAAAAAGAAATTTTTTATGCCCTTACTTCTGCAATTATTTTTGGGGGATTACATATTCTAACTGCTATAGATACGTTTACCCTTACAAATATTTTTGCGCATATAAAAGAATTTCTATTTATAATTCCGTATGGTTCTCTAGGCTATTATTTTGCTAAAGCTTATTATGAAACAGAAAACATTTTTTCATCCGTTATTCCTCATATGTTACACAATACTTTAAGTGTTATTTTAATTTTAATTACGAGCTTTTTAGGTTTTTAGGAGATAAATTATGGAAGAAAAAAAACAAACAGAAAAAAGAAAGCATTCTTTTGTTAAAAAAACAATTCTTTTTCTTATTTTATTTTTAGGTTGTTTTTTTAGTTATATTCATTTTGTAGAACCCAATATAATTACAGTAAAAGAATATGCTATTGTAGACAATAAACTACCTTATTCTTTTCATGGTTTAAAAATTGTAGAATTTTCAGATGTTTACTATGGATGTAATATGGATGAAAAAAAATTAGAAAAAATAATAACGAAAATAAATGAGTTAAAACCAGACGTAGTTTTTTATGCAGGAGATTTAATTTGTAATAGTGTTGTTATAAATGAAGAATCTGAAAATAAAGTAAAGGAACTTTTAGGAACCATACAAGCCAAATTAAAAAAATATGCAGTTTTAGGAGATCAAGATTACACAGATAAAATACGTTATATGGAACTATTAGAAAGTGCTGAATTTACTATTTTAAATAATAAGAGCGATCTTTTATATTATGGTAGTGCTGAACCAATTTTATTTATTGGAACTACTTCTCTTTTAGAAAAAGAAGTAAATTTAGAAGAAGCCATAACCAATACAGAAGATATTTCTTCTTATTATAAAATCTGGTTAAGTCATGAACCCCTTATTATGGATAGATTAGAAAATTTTAGTGTGAAACCCAATTTAATTTTTTCTGGCCATACTTTAGGTGGACTCTTCCGTTTACCATTTTTCTCTACAATGTTTCAAGAAGAAGGTACAGGAAATTATACTAAAGATTTCTATCAAAAAGGCATTATGAAAATGTATATTTCAAATGGTGTTGGTACTTCGAAATACCCTGTAAGATTTTTAAATCCTCCTTCTATTTCTTTATATCGTTTTTATCAATATTAAATTTTGTGGCATTTAAATAATTAATTTTTATTCCTTGTTTTTTAAATTTTTGTTCATATTCCGTTTCAATGTTTTCTATATCTGTATTTGCTAAGTCTAATGATACTTCATTAAAATGATATCCTGCATTGTTGATATTTAAAAGACTACTAGCAAATAGTATTAAATTATCCGTCTTTTGAATAATATGTTTTGCATCCACAAATAAATCTTCATAAATATCTAAAAATTCAGGACTTGTTAATCGTCTTTTGGCATGACGTTTTTTAGGCCAAGGATCAGAAAAATTTAGATAGATACAAGAAATTTCATGATCAAAAATATCTTTTAATAGTTTTGCATCGAGACATAAAAAACGTAAATTAGGTAAAGGACTACTCTTTTCTATAGCGCGAACTAAAATACTTGCATATTTTTCAATTCCAATAAAATTAATATTTGGGTATTTTAGGGCCATTTCATAAATGAATTTCCCTTTACCCATACCTATTTCAATATGAATTTCATGATCATTAGAAAAAAGACTTTTAAAATTTCCTTTTAATTCTTGAGGTTTTTTTATCACCATACTTGAATTTTCTATTATTTCTTTTGCATTTTTTATATTTCTTAATCTCAACTTTTATCACTACTTTCTATACCTTTACATATAATAAATCAAAGGAAGTGTTTTATGAAAAAAGACCGTAACGCCTTTTTTAATGAGGCAAATTTTCAATCATCAAGCTTTATGGGAAATCCCAATATGCCAAATATGAATTATCCAAATTATAGTGGAGCTCAAGCGAGCCAAAGTTTCTACTCTGGTCCTGTACCTATGAATTATCCAAATATGAATCAAAATATGAACAACGACTATTTAAGCGATTTTGAATCTCGTATGGCAAAAATTGAACGTCAAATTAATCGCTTAGATGCACGCGTAAGTAAACTAGAATCCAAAGGTCTTATGACCACCGAAAACTTTGATAATACCACAAATATGTATATGCTTTAATTTAAACTTATCTTGCCAAAGGTAAGTTTTTTTATGATTTTATTTAAATAAGATCGTCCAAAAATTTTATCTAAAATACCCATTTTATAGGCAATTACAAAATAAGTAAGCGCTCCTAGTAGACTAATAATTGCAATATATAGGATACAAGATATACGACTGGCAACATTTAGAGGAAGAATCATTTTTAAAATAACCACCACTATAGTCATAACAAAGGTCGGAATTAATATTTTAAAAAGCATTTTCAAAGTAGATTTATATTTCAAAGCATGATTCTTTTTAAGCGTTTTTAATGCAATGGTAAAGGCAGTTATATAGCCAATAGCTGTAGCAAAAATGGCTCCTAAATAAGGTTCTAAGTTTAATTGATTAAATAAAAGCATTAAGGGAACATTTAAAAACATATTGGTAAGAAAACCGATAATGGTACTTTTATAAACTGTTTTAAATTTATTTAATCCTTGCAAAGTGGAATTCGTAACCATATAAAGATTAATAAATAAAGAGACAAAAACCCTTATGGCAAATATCACAGTACCTGCTTCATTCGCTCCATAAAATACACTCCATACACTTTTAGAAAGTAAAGATAACCCTACACACATTGGAATACAAATAAGTAAGATTAATTGTAAAGCTTTGTTTAATTTATCTTCAACTTCATCCCAGTCTTTTAAAGTATAGGCTCCAACAATGGTCGGAATTAAACTGGTAGTCATACCAACGGCAATTGAATTTACAATCATGCATATCTTAGTACTCCATGTTGTAATTGCAGTAGTAGCAAATTCAACTTTAGGAGCATCAATTCCTAAAAATTCTAAAGTACGCATAATCATCACCATATCTAAAAAATCATTAATAGAAGCGGCAATGGCAATGATAATAAAGGGAATGGCATAAGTAATTATTTTTTTACGAATCTCTTGATTGGTTATTTTGTCTTTTTCTTTTACTTCTTTTAAACCGAGACTTTCTTTATTTTTTCTAATTTTAGTTAGGATATAAAGCAAGGATGCAATTCCTCCTGCACAAGCACCAAAAACAGCTATACCGATAGTATTTTTTAATGACAACCCAAATATATGAATAGCTAGATAACTTCCCCCAAGGATAAAACATATTCGCACAATTTGTTCTATTACTTGACTAATAGAAGAAATACTAAAAACATTATGTCCTTGCAAGTAGCCTCTAGATACTCCTAAAAAAGGAATGACCAAAATAGCACAGGAAACAGATCGAATTACAAAAGTTACATCTTCTATAGTATTTCCTCCCTGCAAATTTCCAAGTATTAAGGTTGCAATACTAGGGGCAAAAAGAAATAAAATTATAAAAATAGTAATTGAGATACCTAAAACTATTTTTTTTCCTATTTGATAAGCTCTTTGTTTTGCTTCATAAAGTTTAAGTGTATTTAATTCTTTAATAATTTTAGAAATAGCAATAGGAAGTCCAGCACTCGATATATCTAAAAAAATAATATAAATATTATACGCATAGGCGTACAAAGCACTTCCCTTTTCTCCAACCATAGCATAAAAGGGAATGACATAAATCATTCCTAACAATTTTGTAATAATAATTGCTAAAGTTGCGATTATAGTGCCTTCAATAAAGGAACTTTTTTTCATATTCATTCACTCATTCTTTTGGACTATACACAATTAAAGCCGAAAAACAATATATTTGTTCTTCTCCTGAAACTGCAATAGCCACGTTGTACTTGATATCTATTATATCACTATTTGTAGAAACAAGAAAAGTATTTATTGTCTTTTCTAAATCTTTTTCATGAGATTCATCAAAAACTTTAACTTTCATATTTGCCCTCCTTTTTTCTACTATAGCAAAAAAAATAGACGAAAAAAGGAAGTTTTAGTACCAAAACAAAAAAAAGCATCATAAAAAATTTATGTGCTTCTTAATTTTTATCTTTTACTACAATATTTACGATTTTATTAGGAATGACAATCGTTTTTATAATTTCTTTATTTTCAATATATTTTTTTACGTTCGTTTCATCTAAAGCTTTCTTTTTGATACTATCTTCGCTTTCTTCATTTGTAATTAAGATTGTTCCACGCACCTTACCATTTACTTGAACCGCTATATTTTTTTCATTATCAATTGTTTTAGATTCATCATAAATAGGCCAAGAAGATTCACAAATTGGTTTATACCCAATACTTTCATTTAACTCTTCCGTAATATGAGGAGCAATTGGGTTTAAAAGGGTTAATAACACATGATATTCTTCTTTGGTAATACTTGGACAATCCTCAAATTGATTCGTTAAAATCATAAGAGTGGAAACGGCCGTATTATAGCCCATTGTTCTTAAATCATTTTCAACTTTTTTGATACTCTTATGAATTAAAGCTTCATTTTCTTTTTGATACCCTGTTCCTTCTCTAACTTTCTCTTTTAAACGAATGACTTTTTCAATAAAGCGTTTGCAACCACGCAAAGAATCGGTACTCCATGGGGCATCTTGTTCATAATCTCCCATAAATAGTTCATAAACACGTAAAGTATCTGCACCATATTCTTTTACAATGTCATCGGGATTGATAACGTTACCTTTACTTTTACTCATTTTTTCATTATTCGAACCAAGAACCATTCCATGACTTACACGTGTCCATATCATTTCACTTTTTGGTACTAAGCCAATATTGTGTAAGAATTGTACCCAGAATCTTGCGTATAACAAATGTCTTGCAGTATGTTCCATTCCTCCGTTATACCAATCGACTTTTCCCCAGTAGTTCATGGCATCCTGACTTGCAAATTCACTTGTGTTATGCGGATCCATATATCTTAAGAAGTACCAACTAGAACCAGCCCATTGAGGCATAGTATCGGTTTCACGTTTTGCAGGACCTCCGCATTTTGGACATGTACAATTGACCCAATCCGTAATTTTAGCAAGTGGACTTTCTCCGTTATCGGTAGGTTCATACTCCGTAACATCAGGAAGTAAAAGTGGTAAATCTTCCTCATCCATTGGAACCCAACCACATTTTGGACAATCAATCATTGGTATTGGTTCTCCCCAGAATCTTTGTCTTGAGAAAATCCAATCACGCATTTTATAGTTATTAACACGTCTTGCAACGCCCATATTTTCTAGCTTTTCGGTAATTTTTTCTTTCGCATCTTCGACGATTAGGCCACTAAACTCTTCAGAATTTATCAATTTACAATCTTTTCCTAAATAATCATGTTTTTCAAAGGCTTGTTTTTGTATATCTCCACCGTGAATAACTTGAATGATCTCTAAATCATGTACTTTAGCGTATTCATAGTCACGTGCATCGTGAGCAGGAACTGCCATAACCGCACCTGTTCCATAGCTACCTAAAACAAAGTCTCCTAAGAAAATTGGAACATGTTTATCGTTAACAGGATTAATAGCTTCAAGACCTTTTAAAATACACCCAGTCTTTCCTTTATTAAGTTCTGTACGATCCATATTAGATTTTTTCTTTGTTTCTTCAATATAAGCTAAAACCTCTTCTTTATTTTCTACTCTCGGAAGCAATTCTTGGATAAGTTTTCCATCTGGTGCTAAAACAAAGAAAGTAATTCCGTAAATCGTTTCAATACATGTAGTAAAAATAGAAAACTTTCCTCCTCCAACAATTTCGATGTCTACCTCAACTCCCGTAGATTTACCAATCCAGTTTATTTGACCAAGTTTTACTTTTTCAGCAAAGTTGGTATTATTTAGTCCTTCTAATAAACTTTCTGAGTAATCACTCATGCGAAGCATCCATTGAGATTTTTCTTTTTGAATAACGGCTGTACCACAACGTTCACATACCCCCCCTTGGCTATCTTCGTTAGATAATACACTTTTACATGTTGGGCACCAGTTTACTGGAATCGTATCTTTGTAAGCCATACCATGTTTATAAAATTGTAAGAATTGCCATTGGGTCCATTTATAATACTCTGGATCCGTTGTTGAAAATTCTCTTGACCAATCAAAAGAATATCCTAAATCTTGCATTTGACCTTTAAACGTTTTAATATTTTCTTTTACAGCTTCTTTAGGATGAATATGATTTTTGATTGCATATTGTTCAGCAGGTGCACCAAAAGCATCCCATCCCATTGGGAATAACACATTATACCCTTGCATGCGCATCATCCTTGCCATTGCATCATTTGCTGTATAGCTACGAACATGTCCTACATGCAAGCCACTTCCTGAAGGATACGGAAATTCTACTAATATATAGTAAGGATTTGCTCCTTCATTTTTAGTTACAAACGTTTTATGGTCTTCCCAATATTTTTGCCATTTCTTTTCTATTTCTTTAAAATTCATCATTCATCTCTCCTTTGTAATTTTTTTAAATGTCTTCCATAAATCTCATATAGGGCATAGATAAGTAAAAATAAGAGGACAAAGCCAATTCCTAATTGTAAAAATATATAGGTATCTATACTGGAAACAAATGTCCCTACTCCTGAAATAATAAAACTATTAATTAAACACATCCATTTCAATTCTTTTTTATAGTTTATTTTATTTTTATTTAACTTAAATTTTTTTATGACATAACTCGTTATCATAATAGTATCTGTCTTTTTTTTCTTAATTTTACGATAATCCCAAATATATTGTACGCAATAAATAATAACAAAAAAAACTAGAAAAAAATAAAGAATAAATGTAGGACTATTACTATTCATAAAAAACACCTTTCTAAAAATTAAAAAACACGGACATCTTCTTAAGGACGAAAATGCCGTGGTACCACCTTAATTCCTAGTTAAAACTAGCTTTACATCTTTTATAGGAGATGAACCATTTAAGCTCCAAAAGCAAGTTCGTAAATTTTTATTTGTTTACTTTCACCAATGTAAACTCTCTTTAAAAATAAAAGGTTTTACTACTACTCTTTTTTCATTGCTTTTAAGTATTATATTAAATTTAAAGTGATTTTTCAACGTTTTTTAAATTATTTGTTAAAAAAAATAGGAATTTTATATTTTCCTATTTTCTAACTTGTTTTATTATATAAAAACTACTTAGGAATAATCCTAAAAAGGCTAAAGTTGAAAGTACATAAACATCTCCTGTTTTTGGTACATCATCTTTTTCATCCTCTTTGGATTCTTCTTCTTTTGGTTCATTTGCTTTTTTTACTTCTTCATATTTTGCAAAGTTCCATAAAACTTCATCACTATCTTTGGCTTGTAAAACAACTCCTGTTGGATTAATTTTCATAGTAACAGTTTGATCAATTTCTCCATTATGATCCCAATCAAATGTCCAAACATAGGTAATCATTTTATTGGCAATTGTTGCATTTTTTAAATGTTCTTCTGTAATTGCTCCAAAGACATTGATAAAATGAGGTTCGCTTTGCTCATCATAATCTTTTTTAAGAGTATCTTGACTATTCCAAAACAATTTATCTTCAGAATTGCCAGATTTAAATGTAGCTTGTTTTAGAGTCTCAATTGGAATATCTTTTGGTGCAACAATTTGAGCCCCAATCCAAGCGGCATCTATAGATCTTCCAATACCAGTATCGGCTGGAACTATTTTTAAATCAGCAGTATTATAGGTAATCACTACGTTATTAGTTCCATTTCCAACTATCTCAGGAGTTCCTCCTTTGTAAGAATCATTAGCATTTAATACTGTTACGTTTTCTAGTGTTAAGGCATGAACTTGTGGTATAAAAATCATACCAATAAGAAGTAAAATAAAGCCAATTAAATTTTGCTTTTTCATATTTTTCCCTCCTATTGGTAGTATGAGCAAAATTCGACAAAAGTATACAAAAAAAGAAAACAATTATTTGTTCTCGTATTCTTCTTGAATTTTTTTTATTTCGTCCTGAGTTAAACTAGTTATTTCTATTATTTGTTCTATTGTATTAACTCCTAATTGAAGCATCTTCTTAGCTGTTTCAATTGCTTTTTTCTTTTCGCCTTGAATAATCCCTTCATCAACACCCATTTGATACACCCCTGCTTCTTCTAGTTGCTTCTTGTCATAGAATAAATAAGCATCTAATGCTTTTTCATAGTCCTCTACCTTTTTATTTATCTTCTTCATCATTTCACTTCCACCATAATCTACTTCCTAATAATACACATTTTTATTTAAATCAAACTTTCCTTTTCTAAATCTTCGATTTTGTCTATAGATAATTCTGTTGCTTCTGCAATTTGATTATGATCAAGAACTCCCATTTCTAATAACCTCTTGGCTGTTTCAATTGCTTTTTCATTCTTACCATCATCAACACCCATTTGATACATCCCTGCTTCTTCTAGTTGCTTCTTGTCATAGAATAAATAAGCATCTAATGCTTTTTCATAGTCCTCTACTTTTTTATTTATCTTCTTCATCATTTCACTTCCACCATAAACCTCTTCTCGTAACTTTCTATCTTCACACACAAAGAT
>CANRBV010000010.1 GCA_947628965.1 uncultured Bacilli bacterium
AATTAATTTATTTAAACTTAGAGGAGGAATCTTTTATAGTGAATCATTATATTACTGAAATAGAAGAGGAATGTGAAATTAATTTAGATTGGTATTATCATTTCTCTCAGTATAATTTAGAAATTTATAAAAATATATTAGAAGAAGGAATTAAATGCGGTCATTTGTTAAATAAAACTCATTGTGGTAAAAATAATGGACCCTTTTATATAAGTTTAACTAAACTTACAATACCTGATAATGACCTTTTTCTTAGTTATATGTCAAATTGTTATTTATATCATTCATTTATTTTAGACAACATTAATCCCATCGAATGCGAAAATTTTATTACTCATAAAGAATATAAACAATATAGAAATACTGAAGATAAAAGACGATATAGTAGTTATCTTTTTGGAGAATATCAGTACTATTATTTCATAAAAAGTAATTTTATTAAAGGGATACAATACGATTTATATTCATGCCTTGCTAATGAACAAGAAGGTACATATATGTATAATCTTTCTATAAAGGAGGTATTACAATTAATTGATTTATTAGAAGAACTTAATTTAGATATTCCGATATATGACTATTCTAGAAGAGACAAAACCCTAGTGCATAAAATAAACAAAGAAAAATTTAAATATTATCAAAAAAAGATTTAATAAAAAAAGTATTGCTACAAACTATCCACAATACTTTTAATTTTTTCTTCATCCCATATTTCGATATTTAACTCTCTTGCTTTATCATACTTACTACCAGGATTTTCCCCAACGATCACAACATCTGTTTTTTTACTAACACTTGAGGAAGTAGCCCCTCCATAAGAAATTAGTAAATTGCTTAAACTATCTCTATCTGTAAAGGATAAAGTTCCAGTTAAGACAAAACGTTTGCCACTAATTAGATCATGATGGCGTTCATTTTCCCCAAGATATTTCATATTAATACCAATACTTTTTAACTCTTCAATTAAGGCAATATTTTCTACATTATGGAAATAATCATATAGGTTTTGAGCTAAAATAGGTCCAATATCATAAATACGTTCAAAGTCTTCATAAGTAGCATTTAAAAAACCATCTATAGTTTTAAAAATTTTAACTAATAAAAGCGCCGTTTTATCTCCTATGCCATTAATTCCTAAACCAAAAAGTAAACGTTCTAAACTATTTCCTTTGCTATCTTCTATCGCGTTTAATAAATTATCCACACTTTTATTTCCATACCCTTCTAGTTCAATTAAATCTTTTTTATGCTCATATAAACGATAAATATCAGGTATTTTAGTAACAAAGCCTAGGTTAAATAAATCTTCCATTATTTCATCGCCAAGGCCATCGATATTCATAGCTTTACGACTACAATAATGTATTAGTGCTTCACTCTTTCTTGCAGGACAAGCCATATTCATACAATAATGATCTACTTGGTCTTTCTTTTTTTCTAAAGGACTTCCACAAATCGGACAATTCGTAATCATTTGAAAATCTTTTTCAGTGCCATTTCGTCTTTCTTTTTTAGCCTCTACAACCTCTGGAATGACATCTCCTGCTTTACGAATGGATACTATATCACCTATTTTTAAATCTTTCATAATTACATAATCTTCATTATGTAAAGTTGCTCTTTTTACTGTAGAACCCATTACAATTACTGGATCTAGTACAGCATTAGGTGTAATTCTTCCCGTTCTTCCAACCGTAAAAACTATATCTCGAAGGGTTGTTAAAACTTCCATGGCAGGAAATTTATAAGCAATCGCCCACCTAGGATATTTTGAGGTAAACCCAAGTTGCTTTTGAGAATCCAAAGAGTTTACTTTAATGACAATTCCATCAATTTCATAAGGTAAACTATTTCTTTTTTCGGTCGTTTCTTTTATATATTCTTCAATTTCATTAATACCCGTTACTATTTTATTAGCACTTTTATTCACTTTAAATCCTAAACGATCCATAAAGTCTAAAGCTTCTTGGTGGGTTTTAATTCCATAATCTTCAGGATTTGGTAAATGATAAATCCAGGTATCCAATTTTCTTTCTGCAGCAATTTTAGAATCCAATTGTCTTATTGAACCCGCTGCAGCATTACGAACATTTTGCAAAAGAGGTAAATTTTCTTTTGCTCTTTTTAAATTAATTTCTTCTAATACCTTTTTAGGCATATAGATTTCACCGCGTACCTCAATATCAATAGGTTCTTTAAGCACTAAAGGAACACTTTTTATAGTTTTAACATTGTGGGTAATATCTTCTCCCGTAATTCCATCTCCGCGAGTTGCCGCAAAAAGTAATATCCCTTTTTCATAGTGTAAAGAGACACTTAATCCATCAATTTTATACTCGCAAACATAAGTAGGTTTTACTCCTTCTTTTTCTATACGGGTATTAAAATCTTCTATTTCAGTAATATCAAAAACGTCGGGTAAAGAAAGCATTGGAATTTGATGTTTTACCTTTTTAAAGCGGTCGATAACTTCTCCTCCAACTCTTTTCGTTGGAGAGGTATCACTATCAAATTCTGGATACTCTTTTTCTAAATTTTCAAGTTCTCTTAAATATTTATCAAATTCTTGATCTGTAATTTTAGGATTATCTAAAACATAATACTCATAATTTGCTTGATTGATAATAGTTCGCAAGGTTTCAATTCTTTTTTGAGCATCAATTTTTTCCACTTTTATCCTCCCATAAAGGAATACTATATTCTCCTTCTTCTCTTAATTTTAATATAGAACGCATAACAAATTCTAAATCACTACGATACGTCATGCCAAGCCATACACTGTCACTTGGTTGATTTAAAATCGTAATTTTACCACTTTCAATATTTTCTTTTAAACATTCTGGTAATAAAACCTCATTTTTTAAAATCGTTTCTTTTTCTTGTTGAAAATACTTTTGCCAAAATTCTTCTAATAAGAGAAAACAATCCTGTTGAAAGGCAAAGAAATTCATGGATACAGGGTCATTTTCTTTAATTTCAAATGGCTTATCTCCATTAAGAGGTCTTGCAATTACTTTTCTATTTTCATAACCAATGCTACATTCAATAATAGAAGTTACTTTATCTTTGTCTAAAGACAAAACTCCTCGTTTTACTGCGCCTTCTTTACTCTTTGTTACGCCATATTCATAGGAAATATTGGCATACGTATAAGGAGTTGTAACTTCCTTTAAAAATTTTGCTGCTGCTAAAAAGGCATTTTTACCATAAAAATCATCAGCGTTAATAACGACAAACGAACCATTTACATAGGGTTTTGCTGCAAGTATTGCTTGGACGGTTCCCCAAGGCTTTTCTCGACTGGTTATATCCATGGTAATTGGAATATCTTCTATTTTTTGAAATGCATAACATACCTCTATTTTATTCTCAATACGGCGTCCTATTGTTTCTTTAAAAATAGATAGGTTTTCCTCTTTAATCACAAAGACAACTTTTTTAAAACCAGCACGAATAGCATCATATACGGAATAGTCAATAATAAAGTTTTCCTCTTCATCAATTGGAGTAATCTGCTTTAAACCTCCAAAGCGAGATCCCATTCCTGCTGCCATTACAACCAATGTTAAATCCATAAAACCAATCCTTTCTTTTATAATTTTTTGATACTCTTATGATTTTTCATTAATTTCTTTATTCCTATCTTATTATTAAATGCAACGGTTATAAGCATTTTATCAACATCAACAACAACCCCTCTACCATAAGATTCATGTATTACTACATCCCCTGGAGTATATGATATGTCTTCTTTTGAGTACATTTCATCTATTTTAAAATTCTTTTCTTCTTTTATACTTTCATTTGTCTTTTCAAGCAATTCTTCTCCAATTTCTTCAATAAAGCGACTGGGTGGATTCATACTTTCTTTACCATAAAGCATTCTTCTTTTGGCATTTGTTACATATAGAAGATCTCGAGCTCTAGTTATTCCCACATACATAAGCCTTCGTTCCTCTTCTAATCCATCTTTTTCCATTAAAGAATTCATATGAGGAAATATTCCTTCTTCCATACCAATTAAAAATACAACATCAAATTCAAGACCTTTTGCGCTATGAATTGTCATTAAAGTGACGGCATTTTCATCTTCTTTATGCTCTGACATATCCGCAATTAAACTAATCTCTTCTAAGAAATCTTCTAAATTTACACTTCCTGTTCTTTCTTCAAAAGAAGCGGTAATACTTTTAAATTCCATTAAGTTTTCAAATCTTAACTGATTTTCTAAAGTGTCTTCCTCCATAAGTTCTTTTTTCATGCCACTTTCTTCTAAAACATAATCAATTAGTTCCGTTAAAGATAATGATTCACTTTCTTTTGTAATTTTTAAAATTATATTTTTAAATTCTAGCTCTTTTCCTTTATTAATAGCTTCAAACATTGAAATACCATTTTTGATG
Organism: uncultured Bacilli bacterium; assembly: GCA_947628965.1. Classification (GTDB taxonomy): domain Bacteria; phylum Bacillota_I; class Bacilli_A; order RF39; family UBA660; genus MGBC108787. The sequence goes on from CANRBV010000010.1 coordinate 4,404, forward strand.
GCATCACTCTCAATAGCTGCTATTGTAGAGGGACCAATTTTTCTTTTTGGAACATTTATAATTCTTCTTAAACTAATATCATCCTGATGATTTAGAATTAATCTTAGATAGCTTATTAAATCTTTAATTTCTTTTCTCTGATAGAAATAATAGCTTCCTACAACTCTATAGGGCATATTATTTTTTATAAACATTTCTTCTACTATACGAGCTTGTCCATTTGTCCGATAGAAAATGGCAATATCTTTTTCTTTGTATCCTTCTTCTATTAATTTTTTAATTTCTTCAATACACATTGATATTTCGTGTTTTTCATCATTACTTCGAATATATTTAATCTTGGCTCCCAATACTTTATTGCTACGCAAATTCTTTTCTTTACGATTCTGATTATTTTTAATAACCGAATTTGCTGCATCCAAAATCATTTTTGTGCTTCGGTAATTTTCTTCAAGAGCAATTACTTTTGCATTTAAATAGTCACGTTCAAAATGTAATATATTTTTGTAATTGGCCCCTCTAAACATATAAATGGATTGATCGGGATCCCCCACTACAAAGATATTTTGATGTTTACTACTTAATAACTTTGATAAGCGGTATTGAACTTCATTTGTATCTTGATATTCATCGATCAAAATATATTGGAATTTATCTTGATAACGTTCCAAAATATCTTTATGGTCTTTAAACAATTGAACAGGAAGAAGCAACAAATCATCAAAATCTACAGAATTGTTTTTCTTTAAAACTTTTTTATATTCTTTATACACTTCATAAGCAATTTGCTCGGGTTCCGTATTAAAATACTGTTCAATTTCTGTATCACTTAACATTTCATTTTTGATAAAGCTAATTCGATTTCTAATATAAGTTGGAGCACATTCTTCTTTCCCGATTCCTTTATCTTTCATAATTTTTTTAATTAAACTTAAAATATCATCACTATCTAAAATAGTAAAATTGCGTTCTAAACCTAAATACATATAATTTTCTCTTATTATTCGTAATCCAAAAGAATGGAAAGTTCCTACAAAAACATCATGATTGGGAACTAAAACATCTATTCTTTCGCGCATTTCACGTGCGGCTTTATTAGTAAAAGTAATTGCTAGAATATTCCATGAAGATACTCCTTCAGAAATTAAGTGGGCAATACGAGTCGTTAGTACACGAGTTTTCCCACTTCCAGCACCAGCAATAACTAAACAAGGCCCGTCTTTATGCATTACTGCCATCTTTTGCTGTTTGTTTAAATTCTTTAAGTAATCCATAAAAATCCACCCTATCTGTATTTCTATTATACAAAAAATACAAAAAAATTGAAATAAAAAATACTTTTAATTGTATTAAAAAAAGAATAATACTTTTTAAAATTAAATAAGTGTGATCAAATAAGGTAACACTTATATTTATATATTATTCTTGTGGTTCTTCATTTTCATTTTCGCTTGGTAAATTATCAGTGGTTGAAGTAGGATCGCTCTCAGCATTAGTACTTTCAGATTCGTTTATTTCTTTATCAGCTTCTGTTTCATCAACAGTTCCAGAAACATCTAATTTTAAATTAACATTTTTACCTACTAGATCATCGGGAGCATCCTCGCTTATCCAAATTTTTAAAGAATAAGTTATTGTTTCTCCTGTCTTTATGGTTCCATTTGTTAAAACTTTTTTATCTTTATCGGCTTCTTCACTATCTTTTTTAGATTCTAGTTTATCTAAAGATTGTACATCTTCTACCGTTTCTGCTTGTAAATCTGTAGCTAAGGTAGAACTTTTAGGAGAACTTGTAGTCACTTGTTTTGTTAGGTGATATTTAATATATTTATGATCTACCAAATTATTTAAACTAGTATCGGTTTTATCATCATAAATTAATAAATCAAAAAGCATAGGTAAAGTCCCTGTATTTGTAATACTCAATTGAAAACTACATCCAGACGTTTTCCCATTATCATCTGCCATTGGTGTTAAGCAAGTATTACCATTTTCATCAACAGTTTGGGCAGAATCGGTTTGATTTTTATTACTATATTCTATTTTTAAACTTCCTGCTGTAACCACTTGATTTTTTGTATCATCCTTTACTTGCATAAACAAGGCATAACTTGAGCCAAGTACTACAATGGTTAATGCAATAACAACATAAGCAATCACTTTAGTTTCTCTTTTAAAAACTTTCTTATAGTTCATATAATCACCATAATTCAATAATATCAAATTATTAAAGTATTTACAAGCACAAACACCATAAGAATTATAAACTTAAAGTGTCGTTTATAAGATCAAAATGCATAACTAAATTTGTATCTTGTAAATTATTTTCTGCTGTAATATATAACCAAAGTCGAATATTATAATCTCTACTTTCTCCACTAATTGTATCTCTATTCAAAACAAAAATTATTTCATTTTCTGTTTCTTCCTTTTCTAAAGAATTTAGTGAGTAAATAGAGTCATCAATACTTATATGTAAGTAAGATAAATCCATAGTAGAAGATTTATTTATTTTTAATACCAAGGTATAATTCTCTTTTTTATAAGTTTCGTTACTTACGGTTAAAGTACAAGGAACTAGCTTTTTCATTGCTTTTTCGTCTGTCATAGGATACATGCTGTAATTTATTTGATTTTTAACCGTTAAATTAGTATAATTTACGTTATTAAAAGCAGCTATAGATTTAAATACTTCTTGGACTTGTTCACTTTTATATAAATTTGTAACGTACACGATAAAAATAAGAGTAAAAATAATTTCAATTCCTTTTATAAATATTATTTTATTAATATTTTTTATTACTTTCATAATCAAAACCCCTTTTTTATAGATTATTATTATACCAAAAAAATACAATAATGCAAGTATTATTGTATTTTTTGTGATTTTTTTAATTTGTTTTCTTTTTCTTTTTAGTCTTTTTGTGATTTCTATTATAGTTACTGTTATTATTTCCTATTATTCTAGATGGTATATCACTTCTATGTTCTTCTTTTACTACTGGAATATTTTTTCCAACAATTATTTTAGTTTTTTTATTCACAATAATAGGATCAGGTTCATATATGTTTTTCTCTATTTTTAAACGCTTTTTAATATCTTCTTTGCGTTGTTCTTCTTTTTTGGTTTTTTCATATTTTTGAAGGCGATCTTCTTTCTCTATTTTTTCAATTTTATTTTTAACGCCCGTTAGTTTAAAAATTTTTAAAATATCTGAAATAATAATAAATAGTGCAGGAATTACAATAACCAAGAGCCATCCTGCTTGTGTTCCAATAAAACTTTGAAGTCTCCCTAAAGCAGGAAGTCGTAAAATTACTTTTCCAATAATATAATCATATTCTGCTGGTGAAGAATCAGGACTTAAGTTATTATCCCCTTTTGTTTTATAATAGTATTTTCCATCTTCTTCAAATACATCTATCACGCGGTGAGTAATAACCATGCCCTTCGTTAATGTTCCAGTAGATGTAAAAGTAATGACATCACCTACTTTAATTTCTGTAGGATTTTTTACTTTTTTATCAACAACAACATCATAAACATTAATATTTGGCTCCATACTACCACTTACAATTGTATATAAAGAAATAAAAGGATCAGCATCTATTCCTTTACTAGCAGCAATACGATTGTTAATAGTGTAATAAGCCAAAAACAGAGCAATTAGTATTAATAATACCAAAGCAGTCCACGAAAATATATTTGCAATAAATTTAATAGTACCTTTAAAACCGCTATAGTTTTCTTTTGGTTTCATAATTATTGCCCTCTCTATTCTCTTCAATTATAAACTAGCATTTAAAAAAAAACAAGTAAAAGCATGTCTACTAGACATGCCTTTTTCTTAATATTATTGAATTACTTCCGCTTTGATTTTTGCAGTAAATATTTTATTTTGATCCATCGTTTGATCAATATCACTTAAATTATGAAAAGTATATACAATATCATAAGTATATTTTGTGTGCGGGGCAATGATTACTTTTGATAAAATATTACCTTCTTTATTTGGTGTTGGAATTTGGCCTGTTATGGCTGCACCATCTCTTCTTATTTGATAAGTAAGACCTTCTCTTACCGTTAGTTCATTTTTAACATCAATCCAATTAACGTCAAAAGATAAAATATAATCTGATTGATTTTCTACTGTAAACGTTTGAGTTGCAGAAGAACCTGGCATCATTTTGTCAATATCAATTCCTTTAACATAGTTTACATATAATATTCCTTTTTCTACACCCGTATTAATTTCAATAATTGGGTCATCCTCTTGATTTGATGGCGTTCTATCAGAATCATTGCTACAATTACTATCGCATACTCCATCTCCATCAGTATCTACATTTTTGTCAGGTTTTCCATCTTTATCTGTATCAATATTCAAATCGGGTTTTCCATCTCCATCACTATCAATATTTAAATCAGGTTCCCCATCGTTATTAGTATCAATATTAAGATCTGGGTTGCCATCTCCATCAATATCTAAGTTAAGATCTGGATGCCCATCCCCATTGGTATCGCAATTAACATCACAATATCCATCATTATCTTTATCTTGGTTAAATAAGTTGGTATCTGCTTTTCCATCATTATTTAAATCTAAATTAAAATGAGGTTTTAAATCATTTCGATAATCTAAATTAAGATCAGGTTTTCCATCGTTATCAATATCACAATTAATATCACAAACACCATCATTATTTAAGTCAACGTTTAAATCAGGTTTTCCATCATTATTAGTATCAATATTTAAATTATTAGAAATTGTATAAACTTTAAAATAAGAATAAGTTGCAGTTAATACTGATAATAAAACTAAAATTAAGCAAAAAAACAAAATCCAAAATATCTTTTTTTGTTCTTTTTCCTTTTCTTCCGCTACCAAAATATCATATTGCTCTTGAAAATCATTTAATTTATCTTCGTTATTATCCATAGAACGTCGCTCCCTACTATTAAAAGTATAGCATATTTAATTAGGGGGAGCAAGAAATTTTGAGATTTCAAAACCTTTGTCTCTTTATTCAATGTTATTGTTTTTTATGTTTTATTATTCTTTTCTAGAAGGATATATATTACTGACTGACATTTTCAAAAAACTAACTATACTGACATTATCATAAAACTATTACAAAAAATTTAATAAAGAATTGCCAAAATCATAATTTAGTGATAGTATATATTGCAATTCAAAAGGGGTGTTTTGGATGGAAATAAATTTACAAAAAACCAAATGGGATTTATACAAATATAAACAAAAAAAATTATTGATTTGGGGTTTAAAACATGGTTATATCACTTTTTATAGCGACGAATTAATAGAAAAATTAAGAACTATATATTATGGAGGTATACCAGCTTCAATATTACTACTATCAGATGGAATGTCTAATGGATATTGTTATGATAGAGCACTTTTAATGACCAAAGCTTTTTTAGATGAAAAATGTGATGTTCGCCTTTTATATGCATTCGTAGCTAATTTAAGATTAGATCCAAAATTCATAAATGATACTGACCCACTTATTGCCGATCATTGTATCGTTGAGGTAACGCCTGAAAATGATAAACCTCTCATTATTGATATTTCACAAGGTTTTATATATGATAAAAGGATATATTGGTTGATGGAACATCCTAAAATAAGAAAAATTAATAACAAAGATTCCATTCTTAAATTTATTGAATCAGAAGAATATTATCATCCAGAAGATATTGAAAAAGAAAAATATACCTTACCTTTAATATTGCCAATGATTGAAAAAACTTATGGTAGACCTAATGAAATGTATTCTATGTTAGGAATAGAATTATTACAAAGAGAAATTGAACATTTTAAAGAAACAATTCATTATAAAGAGATTTGCCAAGAAATAGATGAAGATATGAAAAGATTGGAGTTGAGAAAGTAATATGTTTAAAGAAATAAAGAAGCAATTATATTTTAGAAAAATGGCTTTATTATGTAATCAAGGAGTAATTGATAAAAAAATAGTTCCTTTTGATGATGATTTTTACGAAAAAATGAGTCATACTTATTTTAATGGAATACCTATATCAATGCACATTAGATATTTAAAACCATTACGTAGTATGCCAGGTGGATGTTATGATAGAAGCCTACTCATGTTTTTTTGCTTTCCAAATGCCCTTTTGTGCAGAGGAGATAATAAAGATTTAGAATTAAATTATGGAAAAGAAAATGCTAGACATGGTTGGATAGAAGTAGATAATTATGTATATGATCCATCATTAACAATGAGGTTTGATAAGGATTTATATTATCAAATTTACACACCCACAAATGTTTCAAAAAGTACTATAGAGGAATATTGCCAAATTAAAGAACGCCAAGAATTTTATGACACTATTACTAAAACAGCAATTTGTGATTTCCTCCCTTTTAGCAAGAAAAGAACGGATTTGATAAATATAATACCACTCATAATCGGTATTGCTCAAATGTCAGAAAATGAACAATTTAAAATGGAACTAGAAAATTGGTTGTCAGTAATTCAATATGACGAGAAAGAAATAAATGACGAATTAAACGAAAGAATAAGATCATTAATAATATAATCTAAAAATAAGTAATAAATCATAAAAACGACCCTAATAGCCTAATAGACTAATAGGGTTTTTATTTTTCTCTAACATTATAATATAAGTAATAGTTCCTAACCTCCGAAATGCTTATATTAAGCTCATTTTAATTAGAACAATTTTGTAAATTTTTGAATATTAATCATCGTTATCATCAAACATAGTTTCTATCGTTTTTTTAACAAGTCTTTTAACTTCTTCTTCAGTAGATTGCATAACTCTATCCTTAACTGGTTCAAATTCTTCTCTGAGTTCATCAATTTCTTCTTGAGTAAATCCTCTTTTTTCATAATTTCTAAGAATTGATTCAACCATAGTTCTTCTCATAGCAAAGGTATTTTCATAAAATTCTTTACCTGGTTCATCCATTATATTATCTTTGTATCTTTGAATTTTTGCTTCTAACTTTTGTGACTCTTCTTCAATTCCTTGTCTAACTGTTTCGACATATTGTGTTATTATATGAGAATTACCACAAGGCATTGCCCCAAATAGTCCAATAGTTTCAAATTGTCCATCATATCCTTTAGCATCTCTTTTACCATGAAAAACAAAAGGAGCATTTACACTAATAGGTGTAACCTTAAACAATTCAATGACTTTTTCTGGATAATAAACACCAAATATAAATCTATCTTCTTTATAAGAACTATTAGGATCAACAACAATCCCTTCAAACCATCCATCATCTTGTAATAGAATTTGACCTTCCCACATATCTTTGTCATTAAAATCACAGCCATAAGCCATATTCCAATAACCTTTAATATCCATTAATTTTGCCATAACAAAACCTCCTTAGTTACTAAATTATACTATATATTTATAAAAAAGGAATACATTTTATTTATTTTAATTAAAAAAATTAATTGTTTTCACACGCATTTTAGTTGTCAATATGCAAGTGTGTTTTCTAATTGACAAAAATAAAACTACTCTCAATTTAAATTTGGGAGTAGTTTTTCTATATACTCGAAGAATTTTCCGAGTTTCCTATCAATCTGGAGGGCCTAGTCGGATTTGAACCAACGCATCAGGGAGTTGCAGTCCCACGCCTTACCACTTGGCTATAGACCCATTTTTCTCAATTACATGTATTTTTATTCTACAATATTAATTTTGGATTGTCAATTCTTGTTATTTATTTTTATTATATGATAAAGGTTCTAAATTATGATTATTAAAATTCTTAACAATTTTAGTAAAAAAAAGGAAAACATATTATGATTCCCTTTTAACTTATTTTAATTCAAATGCAAATCTTTTATTTCGAATAGTTGCTAGTAATTCAAAATGTTCAGCGTTTATTATATCTTCGCTTGTTTCCAATACTAAAGCATCTTTTAAAGTATTAGGAGTTCTATTTTGTAAAGAAACTATCTTTGTTTGATTATCTTTAGTATAACGAAGTGATAGGAATTGTTCAAAAAATTTATTTTCATTTTTTATGTTGCTGGCATATATAGAATTTTGGTCTAAATTGTATTCTAATTTTAAAATTAGTAAAGTTGTTTTCCCAATATTTCCAACAATATCGGTTGTAATTTTATCTACTAAAGTTTTACAATTTGTATTGCTATAACAAAATTGATATTTATATGTATAGCTATTATTTAGTTCATACGAATTAATTTTTAAAGTTGTATAACCAAGTGTCGAATTTTTAAAATTAGCTGTTTTGTCCATCGTAAATTTTTCTTCTTCTATGTCTGTTATTTTTGTTGGATTTAATTGTATATTTTTATATTTTGCTCTAATTTCTCCTATTTTATAATCTAGACTTTCTAATACTTTAATTGTATAGGTTTCTTGTTGTTCTTCTTCTGGAATTTCATAAGCCAAAACATAATAATTTTTGGTTTTTGGTTTTATTTCTTCCCCCTTATAAGCCGTTCCATAATCAATAAAGTGATCCCCTCTATCTAGTGTAGGATAAATATTTTTTCCATTTAGAACAAGTCGAAAATTCGTATAATCAAGAGCATAACTTTTTACAGAACGATTCTCGATAGAAAGTTGTAATACTAAATAATATTTTCCTTCCGTTATGGCTGTACCATTTAAACCTAATTTTGTAATTATACTATCGGTTATTTGAATATTAAAGTAATTATGAACCATTTTATCACTTTCATGGTAGGTTTGATTATAAACACCGAAATGCAAATATACCAAAGTTCCTATCATTATAACAAAAACACCTAAAATGCAACTAAAAATAAATTTATTTTCTAAGATATAATATTTAGTTTCCCTTAAAAATCGGCGAAGAGTTCTTTTTGCTTTATATCCTTCTACATTTACGGATATTTCAAATTCTTCATTATCAATATCTGTAATTTCCAAATCTTTTAAATCATTGGCAAAATCAAATTTTTTAATGTCAAATCCTATTCCTCTTATTAAAGTATAAATAAAGAAGAAATATTGTGGTAAGCAAAGAACTACTGAGATATCTCGATAGGCTCTAGCACTTTGAGCGGTTATTAAATCATGTTCCATATTACTTAAAATATTATAAGTAATCGTTATTAAAACAAACAAGAAAATATAGTAAAGAATTGTAAAGAAATATAATTTAGTTGATTTCTTTTTTTGACGCATTAAATAATAAATAGCAATGACTGCTCCAATAATTACTAAAACAGCTACATACATGAAGATATTTATATAATTAGAAGCAATATTCAATAAATTCGTTGTATAATTATTTTGAACATAGCTTCTAAAAAATGATACGATATTAAAGGATTTATTTATTAAATAAAGCATAGGAGCAAGTAATAATAAATGAATAATTCGAAAATGTTTAATTAAAAATGCATAAGGTTTCCTAAGTATCATAATAACAGCTCCTTTTTATATTACAATAATATCACAAAAAAAATATGAAGCAAAGTCATATTTTTTTAAGAATTTCTTTTTACCATAATTTGTCCAGGAAGTAAATAGACGGTTGGGTTATTTTCTAAAAGCTTATTTTGATTTATTTTAAAAGTACTTGCAACAGTTTCTAAGGTATCTCCTTCTTTTGTAATATAATAGCTATACCCACTTTTTGGAATTAAAATTTCTTGATTTGGATAAATATAATCATTAATTTCAAGACCATTCATACTTGCTAAAAGTTCAGGGTTTATATTGTATTTTCGGCCAATTTCATACAAGGTATCTCCTTTTTCAATAACGTAGTAGTTAAAATAATTGTCTTGATTTTTTGGCACAATAACTTCCATTCCCGCACGAACTTGATCATCAAAATAAATATTGTTAATACTTTTTAAAACACTTGTATCGGTATTAAACTTTTTGGCAATTGTATCTAAGGTCTCCCCATTTTTAATTGAATATTTATCGTACATATTATCACTCCTAATATAAAATATGCTAGGCGATAAAATTGGTTAAAATAAATTAATTGCGATTGCGATTATTTCCAAAAATTAAAATTAATCTTAAAAGTTCTAAAGCACTTGATAAAACTCCTGCTATATAAGTTCCAGCAGCGGCGGTAAGCATACTTTTTACCCCTTCTTGTTCTTCATTCGTAGCCATGTTTAAATTTGCTATCTCTTTTTTCGCACGACGACTTGCATCTATTTCAACAGGAAGAGTTACAAGTTGAAAAACAAGTCCTGTTCCAACAAGAGCAATTCCTAAATAGACCATATTTAAAGATTCCATCAGTAGACCTAAGAAAATAACAAGGTAAGAAAAGGTCGTAGCAAAATGTACAACTGGAAAAATAAGACTTCTTATTCTCATATACAAATAGCCTTCTTTATCTTGTAAAGCATGTCCACATTCATGAGCTGCAATTGCTAAAGAGGCAATGCTACTATCGTGGAATACATGAGTTGACAGGCGAACAACTTTTCTTTTAGGATCATAATGGTCGGTTAAATTTCCGTTTACTTCTACAATATAAATATCTTTCAAGTCATTTTCATCTAATATCTTTCTAGCCACTTCAAAACCTGTTAATTTTTTTTCATTTAATAAAGTTCGATATTTGTTGTATCTACTATTTACCATGAAACTTGCTATCGCAGGAATAACAAGCATTACTATTAAAATTATTAAATCCATAATTACCACCTATTTCACTATATAAGTAGTTCCTTCTCGGGTGTCTTTTAAAATGATTCCTTGTTTTTCTAACTCTTCACGTATAGCATCCGCTGTTGTATAATCTTTATTTTCTTTAGCTATTGCCCTTTTAGCAATTTTTTCTTCAATAAAGTTGGTATCAATATTACGAACTTTTTCTATTAAGTTTAAAGATAAAACTTGATCCCAAGAAGCAATCAGTTTCATTTTTGTTGCCCCTGTTACATCACTTTTTAATAAATCATACAAAAGAGTTAGGGCATTTGAAGTATTTAAATCATCTCCAATATATTCTTTAAATTGATTATCAAACTCTTGATATTGAATTGTATCTATTTCTCCAGTTGGTTCTAGTTCTTTAATTTTACTTTTTAACTTTTGATAAGCCATGGAAGCATTTTCTAAAGCTTTATAAGTAAAAACCAATACCTTTCGATAAGATGTATTTAGACACATAAAACGATAAGCTAATGGATCGTATCCTTTTTCTTGTAATAAAGATAGAGTTAAAAAGTCTCCTTTACTTTTACTCATTTTTCCCGTTGAATCATTTAGATGCTCTCCATGCACCCAATAATTACACCATTTATGACCTAAATAAGATTCACTTTGGGCAATTTCATTCGTGTGATGAGGAAATATATTATCAACACCACCACAATGGATATCCAAATATTCTCCTAAATACTTCATACTGATTCCAGAACATTCAATATGCCAACCAGGATAGCCTAATCCCCAAGGGGATGCCCATTTAAGTTCTTGATTTTCAAATTTTGATTTTGTAAACCAAAGAGCAAAATCGGCTTGATTTTTTTTAGCATTATCTATTTCAACGCCTTCCCTTACTCCCACAACCATTTCATCAATTTTATGATTAGTAAGTTTATAATAATCTGTAAGTTTTGAAGTATCAAAATAAATATTTCCTCCACTTTGATAAGCATAACCCTTTTCAAGTAACTTAGTAATTATTTTAATATATTCCTCTATGTTATCAGTTGCTTTTGATACAATTTCAGGCCACTTAATATTTAATGAAATTAAATCTTTTTTAAACGCTTCCGTATAAAAATCAGCAATTTCTAAAATAGTCTTGTGTTCCCTTTTTGCACCACTTAACATTTTATCTTCTCCTGAATCTGAATCACTTGATAAGTGTCCTACATCTGTAATATTCATGACTCTTTTTACAGGATATCCTAAATAATTCAAAGTTTTTTCAAAAATATCTTCAAAAATATAAGTTCTTAAGTTTCCAATGTGCGCATAATGATAAACAGTAGGTCCACATGTATACATCTTAATACAATTTTTATCTATAGGGATAAATTCTTCTTTCGTCCTAGTTAATGTATTAAATATTTTCATAATATTTCCTCCATTTCCTTACATTATATACTTTTGTTAAATAATTTCTTCCATACGATTTAAAATTTTTTCTTTTCCTAACAAATATAAAGTAACGTAAATATCTAATCCTTTTTTTGTCCCAGTTAAAGCAACGCGTATGGGCATATAAAAAAGATTATCGCTAAGATTACATTGTTTTTTTAAACTATCTAGCATTGTTTTTAAACTTTCTTCTGACCAATTATTACATTTTTTAATCGCTTCTTTAAATTGCAAAAGAGTATTTGGTATGCTTTTTTCACTTTTTAAATAAGTAATTGCTTCTTCATTTAATTCAATTAAGTCTGTAAATATTGGATGCGCAAGCAAGGCAATTTCAGAAGCAAAGGAAAGTTTATTTTTATACGCTAATAGCAATTTATCTAACCAATTTTCATTATAAATTTCTAAATTATAAAACTTTTCTAAAAATGGGCGTATCCATTTTAAATATTTTGTATTATCCATATTCAAAATATAATGATGATTATACCATTTTAATTTTTGAATATCAAAATGAGCAGGTCTTTTTATTATATTTTTTTTATCAAAAATTGAAATTAATTCTTGTAAAGTAAAAAATTCTTGATTCGTTTTAGGACTCCACCCTAAAAAGGCTACATAATTTAAAATCGCTTCTGGTAAAAATCCTTGTTCTAATAAATCAGTTAAAGTATCTGCTTTATCATTTAAACCGATAATACTAGGTAAATGTAGAAAATCGGGAACAGGTAAATTTAAACTTTCATAAAATTGAATATATTTTGGAGTACTTGATAAAAAAGCATTATTTCTTGTTACTATATCTATATTCATTAAAGAATCATCTAACACACTAGCAAAGTTATAGGTTGGGATTCCATCACTTTTAATTAAAATTTGATCTTCTAAAGAGGCATTGGGAGTAATTATATCTCCATAAACCAAATCATGAAAACTTGTTTGTCCTTCATTAGTTGGAATTGCTTGACGAATCACATATTTTTCTCCTAATTCAATTTTACGTTTTGCTTCATCTTTTGGAAAATTTCGATGTGCTTTATTATATTGATATGTCCTTTTAGCTTCTGTTGCTTCCAACCTTTCTCGATTTAAATCTTCTTTTGAACAAAAGCAGTAATAGGCAGCGCCTTTATTAATTAATTTATCGGCGTATTTTTTATAAATTTCTCCTCGTTCACTTTGAATATATGAGGTTTCATCTTTTTCTTTTTTAGGCCCTTCATCATAGGAAAGATGAAATAAATCAAGTACTTTATAAAGATTATTCTCATTAGAAAAATCATAATCTTCTTGGTTGCAATCTTCTATTCTTAAAATAAACTCCCCACCCTCATGTTTGGCAATTAAATAAGCATAAAGGGCATCTCTTAAATCCGAAATATCAAAAGGTTTTTTAGGATTATAATTAAATCGAGTTCTCATATAACATTCCCTTTCTATATCTATTAGTATAGCACATTTAGAAAAAAGAAAAAATAGTCTAGAAAGCGTTCTAAACTATTTTTTAAACTATTTATGCTTTGACCATAAATAAGAAATCGTAATAATCTTAAATTGCAATCAACTTATTACATTTTCATAATAACAAACTTATAGAGGAATTTCAAGTTCAATTTCATTATTGTACTTTAAAATTAAATTTTTTAAATTTCGTAAACCGTATTTTTCACATTCGGCTTCTTTCTTTAAAGATTCAAAATTAATTTTTTTGTTTATTAAATTCTTTTTGGTATACTCTTTTAATATATCTTCACTTAACGAAGTAAACGTAATTACATCACTAAATCTTCCTAAAAATTCTTTGCTAAATATTTCATTTAAAGAAGAAGATTTACTATTGATAAAACCAACATTATTACTATCTACAATATTGCTAGTCATAAAAATTATTGTGTGCGTAAAATCTATTTTTTCTCCTTGAGCTGTTGTTATAAAGCCTTCATCTAAAATTTGTAAGAATAAGTTTAAAACTCTCGGATGCGCTTTTTCTATTTCATCTACTAAAATAATCGAATAAGGATTATCTAGTACACTACGGAAGATAAAAGAATCTTCATATCCTACATACCCTGCACTTACACCAATAAGGCGATTCACTGCTGTATCTAAATTATATTCGCTCATATCAAGACGAATGAAGTTTGTCTTTAAACTTTTTGCTATCCATTTAACCGTTTCTGTTTTTCCAACTCCACTTGGTCCATTTAAAAGAAGGGACATTGTTTTTATATCATGATTAAACTTAAACCAAAGATTTTTTAAAATCTGTTGAATCGCTTGATCTTGACCAATAATATGCTTTTTCAAATTATTTTTTAATTGTAAGAAAAGATTTTTTTTATCCTCAAGAATAGGAATATTGGTTTTTTTTTCAATAATTTCTAAAATATCTCTTTTCGTAATACATGTGCTTTCATCATTTGTCATTTTTTTGATTTCATTTATAAGATTGTTCTCTTCTTCTTTATATTTTGTCGCCAGATCATAATCTTGCTTTAAAAAAGCTTGTTCTTTATTCTTTTTTATCTTTTCTAAGGCAATATTTAATCGTTCTAATTCAATATAAGGGGCATTTTTAACTTTTATACTTGCACAAAGCATATCTAGTAAATCAATGGTTTTATCAGGATTACTTTTGGTTTTTAAATACTGATCTGCCAAATCTACTAAGTCTTTTATATTTTCATCACTAATTGTAATATGGTGATGTTTTTCATATTCTTTTTTTATACCACGTAAAATTTCTTCCGTTTTATTTTTATCTGGTTCTTCCACTAAAATTGCATAGAATCTTCGATCTAAAGCTTTATCTTTATATATTGTTTTGTAGTACTCTTCTGTTGTAGTTGCTCCAATACATTTGATGTCTCCCCTTGCTAAATAAGGTTTTAATATATCAGCTGCATTTATAGCTCCCTCTGCACCACCAGCATTAATCATAGTATGAATTTCATCAATAAACAATATGATATTTTGGTTTTCCATTATTTCTTTTATAATTTTTGTTAATCTTTCCTCAAACTCTCCACGATATTTTGTTCCTGATACCAATGAACCCATTTCTAACATTACAATTGTTTTATTTAAAAGTTCTTTAGGAACTAGTCCACTATTGATTCTTCTTGCTAATTCTTCTACAATCGCTGTTTTTCCAACTCCAGCTTTACCAATTAAAAGTGGGTTACTTTTCTTTTTACGAAGAAGTGCCTCAATTACTGAAGCAATTTCATCTTCTCTTCCAATAGTTCTTTCACTTTGAGATACTGTTTTATTAAGATTATTTCCCACTTGATAGATTGTTAATTTTTCATTATGACTGCCCACTAAACTAAATTTTAGTTCATCATATATGCTATCTATATCAATATCAAGTCCTATCATAATGCGAATAGCAATTCCTTCTCCTTCTTCAAGCATAGCTAAGAATAGATGTCTTTCACTTACTTTTCCACCATTATTTTCTTTAGCATCAGTTGTTGCTTCTTGAATAATTCTTCTTAAAAGGGGTGTGTAAAGGACAAAATCAGTCTCTTTGTTTGATTTACCTACAATATTTACTAACTCTTTTTCAAAATTAGCATAATTTAATCCGTAAGTTTTAAGAACACGTGAAACATCATTCTCTTCACTTAATAAAGCCAATAATAAATGTTCACTACCTACATAAGGATGTTTTAAATCTTTTCGTATTTTTTCAGCTTTCTTAAATATTTGTGCTATTTCTATTCCATAATTATCAAACATATAATCCTCCCATAAGATTCTATGTTTATCATGTTAAAAATAGAAAAAATTTATACAAATAAAATTATAAAAAAATAGAAATTATTACTTTAAAGTTTCTTTTTTCTTTATTAAATTACAAGCAAAGAAATAGTGAATAATACCAATTATTAATGCTGGAAGTATATAAATTCTAAATCCCATATTAAATACTAAACCGCAAAAAAATGTTCCAATTGCTCTTCCTATTAATGAGCTACAATAACGTAGAGTCGTTAAAAATAAAGAATATTCTTCTTTAATATGGTTAATAAAGTAACCATTAAATAAAAAACCATAGGGTTGTTCAAAAATAAGCAAAAACATAATTGTAAAGTAAAGTACAAATGGATTTGCTGTTATAAAAACTAAAAAATAGAAGAAAATACGAATACCAAATTTTATAAATAAATTATAGCGATCATTTTTAAAACGAAAATATTTTACAGTTAACATTGAAAGTAAACTTGAAGCAATTCCCAAACCTAATATTAGAAAACTTGCAAATGTAGAATCAAATTCTAAATTCTTAGTTAGTAACAACATAGGCATACCTAACACAGCACCCCAAATCATTTCTGATAATATATTGCCAAATAAGAATTGATAAAAAATTTTATTTTTATTAAAGTAAGTTAAAGTTTTCTTTAAATCAAATTTGCTTTCTTTAGAATTTTCTATTGGAATAGCAACTAAAACACCAAAAGCAAGAAAATTAAAGAAAACGGATAATAATAAACAAATATTGTAGTTAATGATTGTATGAAAAATAGTTTTACCAAGTAATATGGCTACAAATAAAAATCCTAATTTATTAAATAATGTTTCTACCATATCCTTTTTTGTATAAAGAACATCATTTTTTTCAAAACTAGTTATTAAAGGATAGACACTTGCCAATATTAATTGGCTAAAAGCTATATTAAAAAACATTAAAAATTTTATCCAAAAAGTATTTCCAGTTCCATTTAAGTATATAAGAATTGCTCCAGAAATCATGTTTAAAACAAGTGCAATACAAGTCCCCCATTTTAATTTATCTAAAGAAGTTCGTATAGTAAAATAAAAAAGAACAAGTACAGTAATGATATAAGAGATACTAATGACATGACTAATGGATACCGTTTGCAATCCGTTTGTACTCATCCACAACTCACGATAATTATCAAATACTCCTACGGATAAGCCAAAAAGGGCTAAGAAAAAAAGTAATAAAGAAATTCTATTTTTCTTTACATTTTGCATAACATCACCTTAATGGAAGTATAACATAAATTATTAAAAATTTGGACTTTTTCTTTTTTGAATTTGATAGGTAATAGACATAGAAAGCTTCCATGGGATAAAGCGATTAAAAAATAACCCCAATTTGACACTTAATCCTGGCACTATAATAAGTTTATTTTGAAACATTTTATCAATACCATACTTAGCTACTTTTTGACTTGAAATTTCTTTAATGCTAAATGTTCCTTTGGCAACTTTATTAAATTCGGTAGATACTGGTCCAGGACATAAAGCGCTAATATGAACATGGCTTTTTTGATGCCTTAACTCTTCATAGATTGCCATCGTAAGTTTGGTAATATAATTTTTCGTTGCATAATACGTATTCAAACGAGGTCCTGCTAAAAAACCAGCACTTGAACAAACATTTAAAATATAACCTGAATCTTTTTTCATAAAATCAATTAAAAACAGTTTTGTTAATATATGATAGGCTTTTATATTTAAATCTATCATTTCTAGTTCTCGATTTAAATCCGTTTTGTTAAACATCCCGAATAAGCCAAAACCAGCGTCATTGATTAGGATATCAATATTTTCTTTTTGTACACGCTCATGCAATTGAAATACATTTTTTTCTTTTAATAAATCCATAACAATAATTTGGACCGAAACTTGAACATTCTTTTTTATTTCTTCTAGTCTATCTTTTCTTCTTGCAACAAGTATTAAATCATAACCTAAATCGGCTAAGTAATAAGCCATATCTCTACCAATCCCACTACTTGCTCCTGTAATCAATGCTTTCATATTCTTCACCATACCTTATTCTTAAATACACAATTATTATAACATGAAGAAAATAATTTTATACAAAAGTTAAAAATTTTTTATAACGTATTCTGGTTAGTTTAATAAAAGAACAAAAAAATTAGTTTATCACTAAACTAATTCCAATCTTACTTGTAAAGCATCGTCGCCGATTCTTTCTTTTAATTTAATAATTCTTGTGTATCCACCATTACGATTTTCATAACGTTTGGCAAGTTCATTAAACACTTTATCAACACAAGTTTTATTGTTATAAACAAAAGCAAGTGCTTTTCTACGAGAAACCAAAGTTCCACGTTTTCCATAAGTAATCATTTTATCAACAAATTTTTTTACTTCTTTAGCTTTTGCTTCCGTTGTCACAATACCTTCATTCATAATTACTTCAACAGTAAGTCCTGCAAAGACGCTGTGTCTTTGTCTTGTCTCTCTTCCAATTTTTCTATATGCCATAATAATCCTCCTTAATCGCGGAATTTAAGTCCCATTTCGGCAACTTTGTCTAAAACTTCTTTTAAAGATTTTTTACCTAAGTTACGTATTTTGGTTACTTCCACTTCTCTTTTAGAAATTAAATCTTGAACGGTATGAATACCAGCTCTTTTTAAACAGTTATAGGCTCTTACTGAAAATTCGATTTCTTCAATTGGTGTTTCCAATGTTTTTGTAATGGTATCTACTTTCTTTTCAGCCATTAAGCCAGAGATATCACTTATTGCATTTAAATCTGCTACAATATTAAAATGTTCAATTAAGATTTTTGCCGATAAAGCCATACATTCTTCTGGAGTAATACTTCCATTGGTGTTAATACGCATAATTAACTTATCATAGTTTTCATTGTGACCAACTCTTGCACTTTCAACTTCATAAGCTACTTTTTCAACTGGAGAATAAAGAGAATCGATAGCGATTACACCTACTTTTTTATTTTCAAGCAAAGCTTGATTTTCTTTTGCATCAACGTAACCTTTTCCAATTGAAACGGTCATTTCCATATCGATTTTTCCGCCTTCAACAAGATTACAAATTACTAAATCTTTATTAACTACTTCTAAATCAGCGTCTACTTCTAAATCGCCTGCTAATACTGGCCCTGGAGTAGATTTTGATAAATGTATTACTTTATTCTCTTCTGTATGATTTTTAAGTACGACGCTTTTAAGAGCTAAAATAATGCTTGTTACATCTTCATAAACTCCTTCAATTTTTTGAAATTCATGTAAGACGCCTTCAATTTTTACACTCGTAATTGCACAGCCAGGAAGACTAGATAGCATTACTCTTCTTAAAGCATTACCAATGGTTGTTCCAAATCCTCTTTCTAAAGGTTCAAGTGTAAATTCTCCATAATGAGTATCTTCTGCATATTCTGTTATTTTGTACTCTGGTTTTTCAAATTTAATCATTTCTATATTCCTTTCCTTTCATTCATTAATTTCTAGGACGTTTTGGTGGACGACAACCATTATGTGGCACTGGAGTTTTATCATTAATACTTATAACTTCTAATCCTGCTGCTTGTAAAGAACGTATTGCTGTATCTTTGCCTGTTCCTAGTCCTATAACTTCAACATCAACCTTTTGTACCCCTGCATTATCATGAGCAGCTTTTGCGGCAGCTTCAGCGGCCATTCCAGCAGCATATGGGGTTTTCTTTTTACTTCCTTTATAACCAATAGTTCCACTAGATGCCCAGCTAATTACATTTCCATCTTTTTCAGCAATGGTTACAATTGTATTGTTGTATGTGCATTGAATATGAGCAATAGCTTCAGGAATATTTTTCTTAACTTTTCTTTTTCTTCTGTTATATGCCATGATTTACCTCCTATTTACCTACTTTTTTCTTATTTGCTACTACTTTACCTTTACCTTTACGAGTACGAGCATTTCTACTTGTTCTTTGTCCTCTTACAGGTAATCCTTTTTTATGTCTAATACCTTGGTAGCAATTGATTTCCATTTTATTTTTAATAGACATTTGAACGTCACGACGAAGATCTCCTTCTACATCGTATTTATCAATTTCTTTTCTTAGAGCTGTAATTTCTTCCTCAGTTAAATCTTTAATTTTCTTTTCTGGATTAACACTAGCCTTTTCACAAATGGTTTTTGCTAAACTTCTACCAATTCCATAAATAGCTGTTAATCCAATACAAACGTGCTTTTCGTTTGGTAATTCAATATTTTTAATTCTTGCCATAAATTCCTCCTATTAACCTTGTACTTGTTTGTGTTTTGGATTTTCACAAATAATCATTATTTTTCCATTTCTTTTAATTTTTTTGCATTTTCTGCAGATTGGTTTTACTGATGGTCTTTTTTTCATATTTTTATACCTCCATTATCTTTTATTCCATGTTATACGCCCACGTGTTAAATCATAAGGAGAAAGTTCAATTGTTACTGTATCACCTGGTAGAATACGTATCATATTAACGCGCATTTTACCAGAAACGTAGGCTTCTACAGTATGTCCATTTGAAAGTTCTACTATGTAATCTCCGCCTTTTAAGACATCAATTACTTTTCCTTCTACTTCAATTTTATCTTCTCTTGGTTGTGCATGATTCTCCAGTTTTTCATGATTTGATTTTATATTTTTTTTCGCCATATTTTATTCTCCTGTTAATATTTCATATCCATCCTCTGTTACAAGAATGGTATGTTCAAAATGAGCCGATGGACTTCCGTCCTCTGTTACAATAACCCAATCATCTTTATCAGTAAGGCAAACCTCTTTGCCTCCTAAATTGAGCATCGGTTCTATTGCAATTGTCATACCTTTTTTTAAAGTGATGCCTGTATGCTCTTCGCCATAGTTTGGAACATCGGGTTCTTCGTGCATATCACTACCAATTCCATGCCCTACTAAATCTTCTATAACGCTTAAACCATGTTCGTGAGCAAATTCTTCTATTGCATGACTTACGTCTCCTATTTTAACACCACTTTTTACTTTACTCAAGCCCGCATTTAATGCAAGACGAGTATTTTCAACTAAATCTTCAATTTCTTTTGAAGCACTTCCAACAATGTAAGTTCGTGCTGCATCAGATTCATACCCTTTATATCTTACAGTAAAATCAATTGAAACAACATCGCCATTTTTTAATTTTCTAGCATCGGGAATACCATGTACTACTTCATCATTTAAAGAAATGCATATACTTTTTGGGAACCCTTCATAACCTAAGCAAGAAGGATAACCATCATTTTTTACAATGAAGTCATGAGCTATTTTATCAAGTTCATCCAATCGAATACCTGGTTTTATATGTTTTTTTATTTCCTCATGAGCTAAATAATTAATATGTCCTGCCTGACGCATAAGATCAATTTCTCTATCACTTTTAATACTTATCATTTAAGCACCTTTTGATATTTTCAAATATTTCCTCTTCTTTTACATTAGCATTTATCTTTTTTAATTTTCCCAATTCTTCATAGTATTTTATAAGGGGCTCTGTTTCATCTAAATAAATAGTATAACGTTTTTTAAAAGTACTTTCCATGTCATCTTCCCTTTGAATTAGTACCCCGCCACATTTATCGCACACATTTTCTTCTTTGGGTTTATATCCATCAAAATATACATTATAAACAGATTTACAAGATGTACAAATTCTTCTTCCTGTCGCTCTTTTTAAAAGCAAATCTTTTTTAATATCTATAAAAACTACAATATAATTTTTTAATCCTATTTCATTAAATAAGTTTGTTAAGTATTCAGCTTGATAAATATTTCTAGGCACTCCATCTAATATAAAAGGCTTTTCCTTTATTTTTGTAAATTCTTGTTTAAATAAAGGTAAAATAATATCATCTGTAATGAATTGTCCTTCCTTCATTAAACTACTTATATAACGTCCTCTTTCACTATCTTCTTTTGCAACATTTCGTAGGATGTCCCCAGTGGAAATATGTTGATATCCCATATTTTCCACTAAGTAACTACTAATTGTTCCCTTGCCAGCAGCAGGAGGAGCGATTAAGATGAGATTATTCATCTTGTATGTCTCCTTTTATAGCTTCTTGAAACAAGTCCACTTTCTATTTGTTTATAAGTTTCTATTGCAACTCCAACTACGATTAATATTCCTGTTCCTCCAATTGATACACTAGATGGTAAACTAGAAATATTTCCCATTAAAATTGGTAGCCCAGATAAAACGACTAAGAAAAGAGAACCAACAATTGTTAATTTTCCAAGAGAACTTGAAATATATTTGGTTGTATCTGCTCCAGGTCTTATACCAGGAATATACCCTCCACGTTTATTTAAGTCTTTACTCATCTCTTCGGGATTCATCATCATATATGTATATACGTATCCAAAAAACATAATCAGTATAATATAAAGGATAAAACCAGTTGGTGTCGTATATACAATATATTTACTTATAAAGTCAATAGCTGCTTGATTTTTAATTAATCCTGCAATAGTAGATGGTATCGTTAAAACTATGGAAGCAAATATAACAGGAATTACACCAGCACTATTAATCTTTATTGGTAAAAAAGAAGATTGTGCTCCATAAGCACTAGTTGTATGATTTGCATATTGAATAGGTATTCTTCTTTCTGCTAAAGTGATCCAAATAATACCTACTAAAACTAA
The DNA here is from genome assembly GCA_947628965.1 of uncultured Bacilli bacterium. Classification (GTDB taxonomy): domain Bacteria; phylum Bacillota_I; class Bacilli_A; order RF39; family UBA660; genus MGBC108787. The sequence continues at coordinate 26,960 of CANRBV010000010.1, forward strand.
TAAATAAACAACTAAGAATAGAGCAAACAAACCAATTCCTAATCCTAAATTAAAAGTTCCTGCATTAATAAAAGCATTATAAGCTCCAATAAAGATATTTGGCATACTTTGGATAATACCTGCCATAATGAGTAAGGATGACCCATTACCAATTCCTTTTGTTGTAATTTGATCTCCCAACCAAAGTAGGAATGATGTACCTGCTGTCATAACTAAAGAAGTTTTAAGCATTACCATTACATCTTTGGTATTTAAATAAAATATTGATATAACATAGGCTTGTACAAAAGCAAATATTACTGCTAAATAACGATTGATTTTATTAATTTTTTGTCTTCCAACATAACCTTGTTCTTTTAATTCTTTAAAATAAGGAATAATATCCATTTGTAAAAGTTGTGTAATAATGGATGCCGTAATATATGGACTAACTCCTAACGCAAATATTGAAAAACTTTTAAGTCCTCCACCACTCATTAAGTTAAAAATTTCTAGAAAACCTAACTCTTCATATACTACACTCGCCCAAGGAATTGTGATTCCAGTTCCTAAACAAAATATTCCTAAAGCAAAAAGGGTGAAGTAAATTCTTTTTCTTAAATCTTTATTTTCTTTCGCAAAAAGCTTCGCGATTTTTTTAAACATCTAAATCACCTCAGTTTTGCCACCAGCAGTTTCAATAGCACTAACAGCTTTAGTAGAGAAACGTTGTGCCTTTACGGTTAATTTTTTCTCTAATTTTCCATTTGCTAGTACTTTGATTCCACTTAATTGTTTTTTGATTATTCCTCTTTCTTTTAAAATTTCAGGTGTTACTATATCACCATCATTAAAATAAGCATTTAAATCACTTAAGTTAATTGTTGCAAATTTTGTTTCAAATCTCTTATTGTTAAAACCTCTTTTTGGTAATCTTCTATATAAAGGAGATTGCCCACCTTGGAACCAAGCAGAAATAGATACACCACTTCTGGATTTTTGACCTTTTTCTCCATGAGTGGCATTTTTTCCCATACCTGATCCAGGGCCACGGCCAACAATTTTTTTGGATTTCATTTCTTTTGTTTTTGGTAAATTTTCTAATTTCATATTATAACTCCTCTACTTTCTTTCCGCGAAGAGCAGCGATTTTAGCAGGTGTTTTTTCACTTTTTAATGCTTCAAGTGTTGCTTTGGCTACATTAATTTTGGTATTTGAACCAAGTGATTTTGAAATTACATCTTTTACTCCTGCAAGTTCAAGTACACTACGAGCAGCACCACCAGCAATTACTCCTGTACCTTTTGTAGCAGGTTTAATTAAAACATTTGCTCTACCAACTTTACCAGTTGCTTCATGAGGAATGGTTCTTCCATCTATGATTGCTACTTTCATAACATTTTTGTTTGCCATCATGCTTGCTTTAGCGATAGCGGCAGGAACTTCATTTGCTTTTCCTGTTCCAATACCGACCAAACCTTTTCTATTTCCTACAACTACAGTTGCTGAGAATCTAAAATGTCTACCACCTTTGGTAACTTTTGTTACACGTCCAATAGAGATAACTTTTTCTTCTAATAATTTTTTTCTATCATTATTATGTTCTCTATTCATACGTTTTTCTTCAACTTTTTTATTTTCTTTTTCTTCCATGATGACCTCCTAGAATTCCAATCCGTTTTCACGAGCTGCTTCTGCTAAAGCTTTTACTCGGCCATGATAAAGGTTACCGCCTCTATCGAAAACAACTTTATTAATTTTTGCTTTTTTGCATTTTAAAGCAATATCTTTACCAACTAGCATAGCGGCTTCAACATTACCACCATTTTTAAGTTTTAATGCAAGTGATGAAGATGAAGCTAAAGTATTACCTGTTGTATCATCAATTACTTGAGCATAAATTTCGCTATTTGATCTAAACACATTTAATCTTGGTTGACTATTCGTTCCACTTAATGTTTGTCTTATACGATTATGTCTTCTTTTACGAACATCGTTTTTTGATTCTTTCTTTATCATACTATCCCTCCATTAAGCTGCTTTCTTACCTTCTTTACGACGTACATATTCGCCTTTGTAACGAATTCCTTTTCCTTTATAAGGTTCTGGAGTTCTTACTTTACGAACATTCGCCGCAAATTCAGTTACTTTTTGTTTATCAATACCACTTAAAGTGATTTCTGTATTACTTACAAGCTCTGCTTTAATTCCTTCTGGAACAATGATTTCGACAGGGTGTGAGTAACCAGCATTTATAACAATTTTATTTCCTTGAACATTAAATCTATATCCTACTCCAACAGCTTCTAAACCTTTAGAAAATCCTTCACTGACACCAATAATCATATTGTGAATTAGAGAATTTGTTGTACCTTGCATTACATTTGCACGAGGCGTATTATCGACTGGCTTTACAGATATAGAAGTTTCATTTATTTCTAGTTTTACTAAATTTGAAATTGTTAGTGTAAGTTCTCCTTTGGACCCTTTAATAGTTAAAACATTTTCATTCAAATTTGCACTTACACCATTAGGAAGTTGTAGTTCTCTATTTCCAATTCTACTCATAGGTTATTTCCTTACCAAATATAGGCAAGTACTTCACCTCCTAATCTTTTATTTCTTGCTTCTTTATCTGTCATAAGTCCTTGACTTGTAGAGATAATTGCTATACCAAGTCCATTCAATACATGAGGAATTTCATCGGCTTTAGCATAAACACGTAAGCCAGATTTACTAATTCTTTTTAAACCAGTAATAACTCGTTCACGTCTTTCTCCATATTTAAGGGTTAATGTTAATTTGTCACCTTTTACATCTTTTTCGTAAACATAATCGGCGATATAACCTTCCTTTTTAAGAATTTCAGCAATTCCCAAAGTCATTTTAGTTCCAATAACGACAACTGTATCATACTTTAATTGATTTGCATTACGAATTCTTGTAAGCATATCTGCTATTTTATCTTGTACCATTTAAAATTCCTCCTTCCTACCAACTTGATTTCTTAACGCCAGGTATTTGGCCTTTATTTGCTAATTCTCTAAAACAAATACGACATAATTTATATTTACGTAAAACACCATGAGGACGTCCACATCTTTCACATCTTGTGTAGGCACGAACGCTAAATTTTGGTGTTCTTTGTTGTTTAATTTTTAAACTTGTTTTTGCCATAAATTCACTCCTTAATTTCTAAAAGGCATTCCGAAAGCTTTTAATAAACTTTCTGCTTCCTTATTTGATTTTGCTGTTGTTACGAATACGATATCCATTCCTCTAATCTTTAAAATGTTATCATATTCAATTTCAGGAAATATTAATTGTTCTTTTATACCTAATGTATAGTTGCCATGTCCATCAAAAGAGTGATTTGATATACCACGGAAATCTCTAACACGTGGTAAAGCAACTTTTATTAGTTTTTCCATAAAGTCATACATATTCTCATTACGAAGTGTTACTTTTGCACCAATCGTTTGTCCTTCTCTTAATTTAAAACCTGCAATTGATTTTCTAGCTTTTGTTACGACTGGTTTTTGTCCTGTGATGGTTTTTAGATCTTCTACAGCTGCATCAATAAATTTTTCTTCTCTTGCACCTTCACCAACACCCATATTAATAACAATTTTTTCTAATCTAGGAACTTGCATAACAGTCTTATAACCAAATTCTTTCATTAAAGAAGGAATAATTTCTTTATTATATAATTCTTTTAAAGTACTCATATATTTCACCTATTCCTCTTTCTTAGCTTCTTTTTTTGTTTTAGAAGCACGTGCCTTTTCTTCTATTTTTTGAACGTTAGAAACATGTATTGGATTTGGCATTTCAATTATGCCACCTTTATCATTATTATTAGTCGGTTTTTGATGTTTTTTTACAATATTAATTCCTTCAACAACAACCTTATCTTGTTTTTTTAAGGTTACTATAACTTTTCCCGTTTTGCCTTTATCTTTTCCAGCTAAAACTTTAACTTGATCTCCAACTTTTATTTTCATCATAACCTCCTATAAAACCTCTGGTGCTAAAGATACGATTTTAGCAAAATCTTTCTCTCTTAATTCTCTAGCAACAGGTCCCAATACTCTTGTTCCAACAGGTGTTTTATCATCTTTAATGATAACACAAGCATTATCATCAAATTTAATGTATGAGCCATCTTTTCTTTTAACACCTTGTACGCTTCTAACGATTACAGCTTTTACTACTTTTCCTTTTTTTATTCCAGAATTTGGAATTGCCTTTTTTACAGTGCCTATAACAATATCTCCAATGTTACCAAATTTCTTTTTGGATCCTCCTAGTACACGAATAACTAATAATTCTCTTGCACCAGTATTATCAGCAACTTTTAATTTTGACTCTTGTTGTACCATACGTCTACCTCCTAAAGAATTACAGCATCAACTAGAATTTCTACAAGTTCATATCTTTTTGTTTTAGATAGCGGTCTTGTACTTCTAATTCTTACTGTATCTCCCACTTTTGCTTTATTTTCTTCGTCATGAGCAGCATATTTTTTGCTTCTTTTTACTCTTTTTCCATATAATGGATGAGGTTTATATGTTTCTACCAATACAGTTATAGTTTTATCGTTTTTAGTAGAAACTACTTTTCCAACGAACTCTTGTCTTTTTTCCATTATTCGTTACCTCCTCTAGTATTTTCTCTTTCTTTTAAGACGGTTAGCATTCTTGCAACATCTTTTTTAATTTCTCTTAATTTACTAGGGTTATCAAGTGATGCAGTTGCATTCTTAATTCTAAGATTTAAAAGTTCTTTTTTATTTTCTTTTATTTTGGCAAGTATTTCTTCGTCTTTTAGTTTTCTTATTTCACTAACTTTCACTTAATTCACCCTCTTTTCTAACAAATTTTGTTTTGATAGGTAGTTTATGAGAAGCAAGTCTTAAAGCCTCACGTGCAACAGCTTCTTCAACTCCACTTATTTCAAATAAAATTTTGCCTTCTTTAACAACAGCTACATATTCTTCCACATTACCTTTACCTTTACCTTGACGAGTTTCTAATGGTTTTTTAGTAATAGCTAGATGTGGGAAAATATTGATATAAACGTTTCCTCCACGTTTCATATAACGTGTCATCGCAATACGAGCTGCTTCGATTTGACGAGCAGAAACCCAATTTCCTTCTTTAGCCATTAGTCCATAGTCACCAAAGTGAAGAGTTGTGTTTCCTTTTGCATGTCCATCATAAGTTAATCTATGAGGTTTTCTATATTTAGTTCTTTTTGGCATCAACATCTTCGACACTCTCCTTTTTTGCTTTCGTAGGAAGAATTTCACCTTTGTAAATCCAAACCTTTACACCAATTTTTCCATAGGTGGTATCTGCTTCACTATGTGCATAATCAATATCTGCTCTTAAAGTATGAAGAGGAACTGTTCCATCAACATAAAATTCAGTTCTAGCCATTTCAGCTCCTGCAAGTCTTCCAGATACCATTGTTTTAATCCCTTTGGCACCTGCTTTCATTGTATTTCTTAAAGCTCTTTTTTGAGCACTTCTATAAGGAGCACGATTAGCAATTTGAGAAGCGATATTGTCAGCAACTAATTTAGCATTTAAATCTGGGTTCTTTACTTCAACGATTGAAATATATACTTCTTCTCCAACATATTTTGATAATTTTTTTCGTAAAACATCAATATCTTCTCCTCCACGGCCAATAATGACACCTGGTTTTGCAGTATTGATGGTTACTTCACATTTATCTTTTTTTCTTTCAATAACAACAGAGGCAACTGCAGCATCTTTTAAGTTTTTAGAAATATATTCACGAATTTTGATGTCTTTATTTAAAGTATCTCCAAATTCTCTTTTTTTGCTATACCATTTGGATTCCCAATCTTTATTGACACCAAGTCTATATCCTATAGGATTTACCTTTTGTCCCATCTAATTTGCCTCCTTTACTTTTCCATCACTTACTTTAACAGTAATATGACTTGTTCTTTTATCTCTTCTATCCACATTTCCACGACTTGCAAATTTAATTCTTTTATATGTAGGTCCTGGATTAATATAACATTCACTAACGAATAGGTCACTTTCGTTTGCACCTTCGTTATTCACTGCATTTGCAATAGCACTTTTTAATACTTTTTTTATTAAACGGCTTGCTTTAGTATTTGTGGTTTCTAAAATACCCTCAGCAGTGGCAACATCTTTTCCTCTTATAAGATCAAGTGTCATTCTTGCTTTTCTTGGTGCAATCATTGCACTTTTATGTATTGCATAACTTTCCATTTAGAACCTCCTACTTTTGTCCTGCGTGTCCGCCAAATTTACGAGTCATAGCGAACTCTCCTAATTTGTGTCCAACCATTTCTTCTGTAACATAAACAGGAATAAATTCACGTCCATTATGTACAGCAAATGTATGTCCTACGAAATCAGGAAAAATTGTGGAACGACGAGAATAAGTTTTGATAACTTCTTTTTTATTTGCCTTATTTAATTCTTGTACTTTTTTTAGTAATCTATCGAAAACATAAGGCCCTTTTTTTAAACTTCTAGCCATAAGTTATCCCTCCTACTTTTTCTTTCTACTAACAATAAGTTTGTTAGATGCTTTTTTATTTTTTCTTGTTTTAAATCCAAGAGCAGGTTTACCCCAAGGTGTAACTGGTGTTTTACGTCCAACTGGAGCACGTCCTTCTCCACCACCATGTGGGTGGTCATTAGGGTTCATTACACTACCACGGTTAGTAGGTTTAATACCCATATGTCTTGTACGTCCAGCTTTACCAATATTTACTAGTTCATAATCTTCATTTCCAACAACACCAATTGTTGCACGGCAAGTTCCCAAAATCTTTCTGGTTTCACCAGATTGAAGTCTTACTAAAACATATTTTCCTTCACGTCCAAGAATTTGAGCAGAAGCTCCTGCACTACGGCAAAGTTCTGCACCTTTACCAGGTTTTAATTCAATACAATGAATTACAGTACCAACAGGAATATTTTCTAAAGGTAGATTATTTCCTACTTTAATGTCCGCAGAAGCACCACTTTCAATAATCATTCCAACTTTTAAATCTTTTGGAGCGATAATATATCTTTTTTCACCATCTTTATAAGAAATTAAAGCAATGTTAGCACTACGATTTGGATCATATTCGATTGTTTCAACACGAGCAGTAACGCCATCTTTATTTCTTTTAAAATCAATTAAACGATATCTTTGTTTGGCTCCACCACCAATATGGCGAACTGTTAATTTTCCTTGATTATTTCGACCACCTGTTTTGGTTTTCTTTACGGTTAATGTTTTAAGAGGTTTACTTGAAGTAAGTTCATCATTTACAAGTGTTGTCATTCCCCTTCGACCATTTGTCGTAGGTTTATAATTTTTTATAGCCATTTATGAATACCTCCTTACATTTCAATCGTTTCGCCATCTTTAAGCGTTACGATTGCCTTCTTATATACTTTCGTTTTTCCTGTGTATTTTCCTACACGTCTATCTTTGGGTTTTGTTAATAATGTATTTATTTTTACAACATGAACACCAAATTCTGTTTCAATTAATTTTTTTATTTGTGTTTTAGTTGCCTTTTTTGAAACTTTAAAGGTATAAACACCATTTTGAGCATTTTTAGCACTTTTTTCAGTGATGACTGGTGCTATCAAAATATCGGGATTCATTATTTTAATACCTCCTCAATATAATTTATCGCTTCCTCGTCACATACCATATAATCGGCATTAACGATATCATAGCAATTAATTTCATCAGCAGGAATATGGTAAGTATAGCCTAAATTTCTTGTAGCCATGAAAAGATTTTCGTTATCTTCTTTGGTTACAAACAATACTTTGCCTGCTAATTTTAATGTATCTAATAAATTTTTAACTTCTTTTGTTTTTAAAGAATCAAAATTAATATTATCTATAACAATTAATTCTTTATTTGTATATTTGTAAGTTAAAGCACTTTTAAGAGCAAGCACTCTTTCTTTTTTATTAATTTTAAAAGTATAGTCTCTTGGAGTTACTCCTAGAGCGATTCCTCCGCCTCTCCATACTGGAGAACGATTAGATCCTGCTCTAGCACGTCCTGTGCCTTTTTGTTTATAAGGTTTTCTACCGCCACCAGAAACTTCACTTCTTGTTTTCGTTTTTGCTGTGCCTTGACGAGTACTATCAAGTTGCAAACGTATCATTTTCTTTAAACAATCATCATTAGTTTCAATTTTCCAAATAGAATCACTTATGGTGATATCTTTAAGTTTTTCACCTTTGTTATTTTTAAGTTCAACTTTTGCCATTTTATCAATCCTCCAATAAGTGTCCTAATTTTCTTCTACTGCTTTTTCTTGAGTAGATTCTTCCGTTGATTCTTCTTTTGTTTCTTCTAGTGATGAAGATTCAATTTCTTCAGCTGATTCTTCTATTTCAGTTCCTGTGTTTTCATCTTCAACTACTTCATCAACAACAGTTTCCTCTGCGTAAGAAATAACTTCAAAATCATTTTTCTTTTTATTATTTTTTACTGCAGATTTAATTAAAACTAATGAATTTTTAGCACCAGGAATATTTCCACTTACTAAAATATAATTTTCGTTTTCATTTACTTCAATTATTTGTAAATTTTGGATTGTAATTGTTTCATTACCCATATGTCCTGGTAATCTTTTACCCTTTAATACTCTTTTTGGTAACATAGTTCCCAATGAACCTGGTCCTCTATGATAATGAGATCCATGTCCCATAGGTCCACGATTTTGATTATGTCTTTTAATTGAACCAGCAAATCCTTTTCCTTTAGAAGTTCCAGTAACATCAACTATTTCTCCTACTTCGAAAATGTTTGCTCCAATTTGTTGTCCAATTGTAAATTCTCCTTCAACATTTCTTAATTCTTTTAAGAAGCGCTTAGGAGTTGTATTGGCTTTTTTTGCATGTCCAATCTCTTGACGATTGGCATTTTTTTCTTTTTTGTCTACTACGCCCAATTGAATTGCACTGTATCCATCCGTTTCAACAGTTTTTACTTGCATAACTACATTAGGTGTAATTTCAACAACTGTTACAGGAATAAGATTTCCATCTTTGGTAAATACTTGTGTCATTCCAATTTTGCGTCCTAAGATTCCTTTCATATACTATTTCCTTTCCTTTTATTATAATTTTATATCAATGTCTACGCCACTTGGTATGTCTAAGTGCGTCAAGGCATCAATGACTTCTTTACTAGGTTCTAAGATATCAACAAGTCTTTTATGAGTACGACTTTCAAATTGTTCTCTTGAATCCTTGTCTTTGTGAACTGCTCTTAATACTGTTACTTTTTCTACTTCAGTAGGAAGAGGAATTGGTCCACTAACTTTGCCTCCAAGTCTTTTTACCGTTTCTACGATTTTTAGGGCAGCTAAATCTAATATCTTGTTATCATAAGCCCTTAAATTAATACGTACTTTGTTTTTTGACATTTTTAAATGTCCTCCTTTCGCCTATATCTTGTATAGACTTGCTCCGTACAAATTCCCTGATTTTTAGATTTTGTTTTAACAACTCAACCTAGTGTATCAGCAACCTCGCACATCTAAGCCGTCATACAGATTCCATTATAACAATATATTATATGAAAATCAAGCCTAAATTTTACGCCTAAACGAAACAATATAAAAAATCTCTAATTTAGAGATTCTTTACATTTTATTTTCTTTTTTAAAATTAATTATAAATGTTATAAACGTTTTCTTCGCATACATAATTTTTTTTGTTTAACTGTTCTATATATTTCTCAATAGCATTATCTCCTTTTTCTTCTTGTGGAAAATAAAACGCCATTGTGTATGTCTTAGTTTTCTTTTCAACGTTAAAATCTTCTTTTACAGGACTAGGTGAAGATGAAAATTTAAAAGCATTATAATTTTCTAAATTGTTAAAGGTATAAACGTAATTTAAATATCCACTGTCTAAATCATTATTTTTAAAAATGAAATAATAGAAATAATCAATAGTATAATTATCTAAAACCCTCTTTTCTGTTGTACAATTAAAGCTGCGATATTTTATAAGTTCTATTTCTTGATTATTATTTTCCAAAGTTTCTTTCATTTCAAAACTATTATTATTGCTGTTATTTTTATTTTTTAAATAAAAGAACATTGAAAAATCAATTAATAGAACGATGAAAATAATAACCACTAATATTAAAATCAAATGTTTATATTTAGACATCTTTATCACCTTCTATTTATATTCGCATTGATGAGTTTCTTTGTTTAATGTGACTTGATCTTCATCAATAGGGCAAATCTCTTTTTCACAAGTACACGTATCACATACTCTTCGAGCGTATGGTTCTTCATCGCAACATACACTTCCAAATACTTGATGTTTACTAGTACATGGATCATCACCAGAATCGCAAACCCATGGATTGCATGGTGAATGTGATCCCCAGCAACGTGTTTCCTCACGGCAATTGCATTCACAAGAATATTTAGTTTTCGTTGCAGGATAACTATGTTTTACTTCAAATTTGACTTCTTCAGATTCTAACCCATTATTTCCTTTTGCTTTG
>CANRBV010000011.1 GCA_947628965.1 uncultured Bacilli bacterium
GTAGCATTCTTTATATAATAAGTTTTTTCTCCAACTTTTACTAATTCCATAAATAAAATCCTCCCTACAAATTACTAATTTATCTCATTAAATATTATAACAAAATTTTTAAGGTAAGTTTAGGGGTACTGCTAAATTTACTACATACTACTTTTTTCTCTGTTTTCTTTTAGATCATCTAAATATTTTTGCCAAGATATACGCCTATCTATTGCTGTATATCTAATTATAATCCACATAAGAACATCATAAACTTGTTCTTTTTTTATTTCAGCAGATAAGCAATATTTCTTAATACAAGATATGTCTATTGGTAAATCAAATTGTTGTCCTTTATAACCGATAACTTTCAATAATAAATCATCAGCAATTTGATCTCCTTCATCAATTATTGTATCAAAATCTTCTTTTTTGCTAGTGTAATAATCCGTTATATCATCTACATCTCTAGTTATTTTACGATAAAAGTCAATCGTTAAATTAGTTTTTAACTTTTCTAATAACTTATTAATGGTGATAGATATTACTTTATCTTTCTCTTCATTAGATAGGTCATCAATTAAAAAACTCAAATCTTCAAACTCTAAATCTAATACATCAAGTACCTTTGTAAGTTCATCACCAGCATTTCTAATAATTGCTTTACTAATCTCATCAATTCTATCAGTAGTCTTATTCATTTTAGTTCCTCATTTCTATATTTTTCTAAACTTACCTATATTTAATTATATCACTAATTATTCAGTAAGTCGTACTTTTGTGAATATTTAAAACATCAATGGGAAAATTATAGTTGGTGATTGGTATGATAGATAATAATTTAAGATATTGTCGTGAAGAACTAGAAATGACACAAGAAGAATTAGGTATAATACTTGGTGCAAGTAAACAAATTGTTTCAAATTGGGAAACAGGTTATGTTTTTATGCCTTTAACAAAATTAGTAAGATTTTGTAATTTATATAACTATTCATTAGATTTTGTTGTAGGTTTTACAAGAAAGAATATTAAATATAATAAAGAGATTAAATTAGATTCTAAACTTATAGGAAATAATTTAAAAACTTTAAGAAAAAGTCTAAATTTAACACAACAAAAAATATCTGATAAATGTAATTTATATCAAGCAACTTATAATCACTATGAAACAGGATATAGTCTAATAAAGATAATTCCAGCTTATTCCATTTGTAAAACATATAATATTTCAATGGATTGGCTTGTTGGAAGAAGTAAGAATCCTAAAATAACAAATAAATAGAAAAAGCGAGTTATGTAACGAATACACAACTCGCTTATTTTTTATATTTCTATTTCATCAAGATCTTCATTTACATCTTTAAACCATCCTAATTCTTCATCCCATATAATATCATTATTTTTAAGTCTTTCGATGTTATTTAAAATAGATTGTTTTAAATATCCAAATTTATTTACTATTTTTTCACCATTTTCATCCACGAAATTTCTTTCTAATACTCTAGGTATTATATAATGCAAAATAGTGAGAATATCGCTAATTTCATATTCATTTAATAGATTATTAAATAACTTATCATAATTATAAATATCCGTATCATCTTTTGTAATATATTTTCTATCAATTAAATCAAATGTTAAAAAATGATGATTGGTTTTATCTACTTTATCTTTTTGTTCTTTAATACTTTGTATATTAGTATTTATTTGGGTATCTTTTTCAAGCGATTGAAAATCAAGGTCTAGGTTTTCTGTATCTTGTTTTTGGATATATGGTTCTAAATGAGGTTCTTCATAGATATTATAGACATATTCAAACTTTTTACTTTCCGTTTGATTTGGATATAATTTAGTAACTGATAAATATCCATTTTGTTTTAATTCAGTTAAAGCACTTTTTAAAGATGTAATTCTTTCTTTAGAGTTAGCAAGTAAACCTGGAAGAGAATAGTCCCAATCCTCTGGTAAAGATAGCATATAAGATAAAAGACCTTTAGCTTTAAGACTTAGATTTCTATTTTGTAGATGGTGATTACTCATAATTGTAAAATTTTTAGTTTTTTTAACTTTAAATACAGCCATTCGTATCACCCTTTCTTTTATTTTTATCATGAAAAAAATCCTAAATTTCTTAGGATTTTAAGTCAAAAATATCTTCATTAAATATTTCTTTAAATGGTTTTACAAAATACCTCCAATTACTTGGTATTTTATCATTACCACTTCTTACATAATCTACTCCGTTATAATAGACACATTTTAATATCCAATAATATTTAGTGTAATCATAAGCATCCCCGTAATGCCCATTCCAAACATTAGGTTTATATCTTTTAAAACTAGATAAAATTTTATTTCTATCTTTAATTGAAAGTGATTTATTTTCTTTAATTGCTATCCAATTAACTTTTATAGTGTATTTTGGATTCTCTTTATCACTAAAATCAAAGATATACTTATAATAATTATCATGGATACAAATTATAAAAGTTATGATGGATATATCAACTGTGTACATAACTTTTCTTGAATGAAAGGTATTACCACAGTCTTTACAATACCTATTTGGTGATCTATAAGACATTTGCTCTCCATCAAAATCATACTTTACTAATCCATGCTTTCTATAATTGATATGAAGGCCTATATCTTCTTGATCGATATAATTAGGTTTGTCTTTCTTTCCACCTAAATACCCATAGGCAATATTAAAAGTATTCTGACTATTACAATACGGACAATTAGCTTTTCCCATCTAATTCCTCCAAATTCCATGAGTTTTTTAAACAAAAAAGCTTTTAATTCTCGTTTTTCGACATGTGTCTTTGGTCGGTGTGATTACTGGTGAATTTTTAGTAAGTAAAAAAGGTATTGGTTACCTTATTATTTATGGAACACAAGTATTCAATTTAAATATTGTTATGAGTGGTATTATCATTTTAATTTTCATTTCCTTTGTTCTTTATGAATTTATGAATTTATTAGAAAAAAGGTTAATAAAAGAAAAATAGCATTTTGTTTTTACAATTTGCTATTTTTTATTTTCCAATTTTTCTTTTTCATCTGTATATTGATAGTTCAATTTGTTTTGATTGGTAATAACGGATTCTCCCAGTAGATTTTCAATTTCATCTCTTGTGTTTTTAGCAACTTGCCCACCTGCATGAGCGACTTTTATATTTTCTTCTAATCCTTTAGGTTTCGTTTTCTTTGCTAGTCTCTTTGTTACCTCTTCACTTATATCCGTTAGAGATACTTCTATATTATCCATATTATCTCGAAGTGATTCTTTACGAAGGCCTTTGTATTCTTTATATTCTTTAGCAGTCATTCCAGACCAGGTTTTATAGATTTCATTCGTTAAGATAGCAAATTCTTTATTTTCTGTAATACCATTTTCTTTCCATACATCTGTAAGTTCTTTTCTATCTTGAATACTTTGCATTCTTTTTGTAATCCATTTTTCTTCATAACCTTTTGCTCTATACAAATCCATAGACCTTTGAGCTGCTATTGATGGGTCAAATACTTCATCAACTCTTTCACTACCAAGTTTTGCTAACCAAAGTTTCACAGGCTCTGCATTTTTACTTGGAATGGATTCAATTATTCTAAACATTCCTTTAATATCAACAACATCAGTTTTATAATATTTTCCATCAGAAGATTTTAATTTCAGTTGGTCACAATTTGTGACCGACTGATTTCCTTCTTCTTTTAGTCTCCCTTTTAATACATTCCAATAATGCCTAGGATTTTTACTATCTGTTAGAACCCTTACAATATCTACAACACTGATATAATATTTTTCACTTTCTTTATCCCAAACAGTTCTAATTGTTTCATTATTAAATATCTTATTTACTAAATGCATTTTATCTTGATTCATGCCAAACCTCCTTATAAGAAAATTATACATTAAGAACATTTGTTTGACAATGCTTTTATTTTTCTTTTCTAAAGTACATTATAACATAGAAAAACAAACCATATAACTAGTCTGTATTGCTTAACAAAAAAGCAAGTGATTGTAAAATATATCTCACTTACTCATACAGATTGTAATTATTTTTTTATTAATTTTTTTAAATCATCAGATATTTATTTTTTAATAAATACTAGTTTCTTGCCGCACCATCTACTTGTAAGATTACTCCTGTAATATAGTTTGCCATATCACTTGCCAAAAATAGAAATGCATTGGCAACATCCCTAGGCTCTCCAATTCTTCCTAAAGGAATTGATTTTATTAAGGGTTCAATCATATCTTTTGGCAAATTTGCTATCATATCCGTTTTGATAATTCCTGGTGCTACAGCATTAACTCGAATATGAAAAGGAGCAAGTTCGCGTGCCAAAGACTTTGTAATTCCATTCACTGCAAATTTAGAAGCTGGATAACCTACACCTGAGGGTTGACCATAAATACTAACCATTGAACTGGTATTTAAAATTACACCCTCTTTTTGTTCTTTCATATAAGGAACAACGGCTTTAGACATATTAAAGACTGCATTCACATTTAAATTCATAATATTTGTAAAATCTTCACTTGTAGTTTCCTCTATTTTTTTATTTGCTGAGATCCCAGCATTATTAATAACAATATCAATTCTACCATAATTTTTATAAATCTCATCTATAGTTTTTCTAACACTTTCATAATCATTAAGATTAGGAGCAAAACCTATAGCGTCATAGCCTTCCTTTTTTAACTTTTCTACTGCTTCAATGGCTGTTTCTTTTCGTGAGCCAAATAAAATAACAGTAGCATGATTTTCAATAAAGGATTTTACAATTTCATAACCAATTCCCCTAGTTCCACCCGTAACAATTACAACTTTGTCTTTAAAATCTAACATTTACATTCTCCTCAAACAATTTTATAAATATAGTGTATCAAAAGCTAATAGAAAATGCAAAATGATTATTCGCTCCTTAAAGCTTCAACAGGATCTTTCTTTGACGCTGCTCTTGCTGGAATTAAACCACCAATTAAAGTTAAAAGAATAGAAAGGAAAACCAATATTAAAGCTGCGTTAAATGGTAATGATGCAGAAAGAGGAATATTTCCAGTAAAATGATGTAATACATTATTAATAATTGGTATAAAAGAATAAGAAATTCCAATTCCAAATAATCCAGATAAGAAACCTATAATAAAAGTTTCAGCATTAAAGATAGAAGAAATATTTCCCTTAGAAGCTCCTATAGCTCTTAAAATTCCAATCTCTTTGGTTCTTTCATAAACAGAAATATAAGTAATAACTCCTATCATAATACTTGATACTACAAGAGATATAGATACAAAGGCAATTAAAACATAACTAACAGCATTTACGATTGTTTTCACAGAAGACATAAGAATTCCTGTTGTATCAGAAAAATCAATTTCTTTTTCATCATCTACACTCTTATTATATTGTTCTATAAAAGATAAAAAATGATCTTTTCCTTCAAAACTATTAAAATAAAAGGAAATATATGTTGGTTCTTCTTTATCTTGATAACCTAATAATATTAAATTTGATTTTTGCGTTGTTTCTGTAGGATTCATCATAGCATTTACTACTCGAGTAAGTTCATTTTCCGAAAAATTAAGCGTAAAAGCATTAGCAATTTTATCTTGATCTACATGAAAAGCATCCGCAATATGGCTCGATAGATTTGAAGTTAACTCTCCAACTTTGGTTAATATTGTTGTTCTCATTAAAGTTTCAGTCATCGTTTTAGCCATTGTCTCCTCTACACCTATTATTCCTGCACTATTAAGCGTTTCTTTAATGATAGAATTTTTAAGTGACCCTTCAACCATAGCTTTAGGATTTTCTGAATCTAAAACAAATTCTGGATTTATAGTACTCATTGTAGCATTATATAAAGTAACATACCCCTTTAATAAACTATTTAATATTCCTTCATAAATGGTTTTAAAATTCTCTTTTGGAATTATATATTCTTTTTCTAATTTCTGTAAAATAGTATCAATTTCTTTACTTTCCAAATAGTTTTTAACAATTTTCTCCGTATCGTTTAAATAAAATTCAGTTTCTATTGAATCAAAAATTCCATTGGCCAATGTCTCTAACGTATCTTGAAAAGCTTTTTTAGCAGGTGTAGTATCTGTAGTAATGGCTTCATTTATTTGCTTCATATATTCTTGAGTTTCTTCTTCCAATGATTTTTGATCAATATTAATATTAAATGCACTTTGTAGTTTTTGACTATCAACTTTCACCAAATCTGAAAATTCAAAATCAAAATCATTCTTTTTATTATCAAACTTATTTCCCGAAAAAACATCGATATCTATATTTTTTAGTTGTTCTTGTACTACCTTGGTATCTTTGGCATAATCAATAATATAATCAATTAAGTCTGATGTATAAGCTACTCCTGGATTAAGAGCCATTGAAGAGACTCCGCTTTTTGGACTTACAATTCCCACAATTTTTAATTTCTTAGCTTTTTCATAAATATTTTTCATATAAGATTCATCATTTGACATATCTTCATAAACATCATATTTTGAATTATATTTATAAGTATCTGCTGGCATAACTAATCTTAAATCAACATTCATTAAATCTTCATAAGTAAATGTCATAGGTTCATTATGAATATCGACAGATTCTCCACTCATAATACTTTTAACCATATCACTAAGCTCATTTGTATCACGAAATCCTAAAGAATAAACGAGTAAATCGGAAATAGAATTTGGTTCAGATAGAACAATAAGCATTTCATCATATTTTTCAGGCCATCTACCTGCCAAAACATCATAATCATCTTTTATTTCTTCTTGATTGTCTACCATTTGGGAAAAAATAGAAGCCATTGTAGAATAAGTACTTGTAATAGAACCATTTCCCATCATAGAACTAAATAGATTACTTGGATTAATTTTAGCCAATTTTTTTGTTGCATCAATTGTATAAATGTTAGGATCGATACTATAAGAATAAGAAACATTTGATATATCTTCTTCCACTTCAGAGTAGTTTTTTTCTAAATACCTTTTAAAACTTTTTAAATCATTTGTACTTACACTCGATAACATAGATGTAATATATTGTTGTTCTTTGACTTCATTTGAATGATTAGAATCATTGCTTCCACTTCTCATGGATAATAACAAATTTGTAATATCCATGGTTTCTTGTTGAATCGTAAGTGGATAAGAAGTTAATGTTTCTTCTTGAATGGAATCTACATAATTTTGAAATCCTTTAGAAACAGCTAAAATTAGGGCAATCCCAATTATCCCAATTGAACCAGCAACCGAAACTAAAATCGTTCTTGCTTTTTTGGTCATTAAATTATTAAAAGATAAAGATAAAGCCGTTAGAAAGGACATCTTTGTTTTTTTCGATTTATTTTTTATATTTTCTTTTGGTTCTTTTGTATCTACTTTACCATTATAAGGATTTGAGTCTGAAACAATTTTACCATCCTTAATATTAATAATTCGACTAGAATATTGAAAAGCCAAATCTGGATTGTGAGTAACCATAATTACCAAACGATTTAAAGCAATCTTTTTAAGTAACTCCATAATTTGGACAGAAGTATCTGAATCAAGTGCTCCAGTAGGTTCATCTGCTAAAATAATTTCAGGATCATTAATAAGTGCTCTTGCAATAGCAACTCTTTGCATTTGCCCTCCTGATAATTGATTTGGTTTTTTATTAATATGAGAGGCTAAACCAACTTCTTTTAAAGCTTGAATTGCTCTTTTTTTGCGTTCGTTTTTAGAAATACCTGATAAAGTTAAAGCAAGTTCCACATTTTTTAAAATCGTTTGATGAGTTATTAAATTATAACTTTGAAAAATAAAACCAACTCTGTGATTACGATAAGAATCCCAATCTCGATCTTTAAACTTTTTAGTACTTACTTCATTCACGATTAAATCTCCTGAAGTATATTCGTCTAATCCCCCAATTATATTTAAAAAAGTTGTTTTTCCTGAACCTGATGGCCCTAATATAGAAGCAAATTCATGCTTTCTAAAATTGACACTTACCTTATCTAAAGCCTTTTGTTCAAAACCAGCCGTTTTATACACTTTAGTAATATTCTTAATTTCTATCATTTCTTCACCTTAATTTTCCATTTAAAAAATTTTTTAGCAAACAACAATATATTATATACTAAAAAATAAGATTATTCCACTATAATGCATAAATAACAAAAAAAATTTATTTCAGGCCCTTTTCAATAGCGTATCTTCTTTAATTGATTTGGTATAATTTAATAATTCAATATATTTTTCTAAGAAGGCTTTTTTCATTTCTATTGGATAAGAATAATTCCCGACATAGTTTTGCATTTCTTGATAAGCAAGATTTCTATGAATATTACTAAGCATTCCTATTGCACTATTTATAGTTAAATAAGAATAAAAATTTTTTATATTTTGTATATCCTCTTTAAAAAGACTTTCTATTGGATAACCATCTTTTATTTTTTGATAAGTATTTAAAATAGATTTTACAATATCTTCATTCGATATTCCTTTATTTTGAATACTATAAATTGTTCTAATTTTCATATTTTTTCCTCTCTTTTATAGAAATTATGAGTCTTTACTTTACCTCTTTTTTCTAAGTTTGTCAATTAAACAACTATTATATTTTATTCTAAATTGGAAATACTAGTATTAGGTGAAAAAATATGGAAATTATAATTCGTTCTATAATAATGTTTATTGTTTTATTTATTATCGTAAAATTTCTTGGCAAGAAACAAATAAAAAATATGACTTTATACGATTATATTTTAAGCATTACAATTGGTTCTATTGCAGCGGATACTATAATTAGTTTAGATACGCCTTTATACGATGGTATTCTTTCTTTGGTTTTATTTGGATGTATTGGATATATCACAAGTATTTTAGCTTACCACAATCACACTGTCGAAGAAATTATAGATGGTGAACCTCTTGTTTTGTTTGAAAATAATGATTTCAATTATGAAAACTTAGAAACGGCAAAATTGAGTGTAGCTAAAGTATTAGAAAATTGTCGTTTAAAAGGTTGCTTTGATATTAATGAACTTGATTGTGCTGTACTAGAACCATCTGGAGATATCTCTATTCTTCTAAAAGGAGACTCTCAACCTATTACAAGCAATGATTTAAAAAGTACTGTTCAAAAAAATAGTAAAAAGCAAACATTAAATCATTTAGTTATTGTCGATGGTGTTTTAAATGAAAAAGAATTAAAAAAAGCCAAGAAAAGTTATCATTGGCTTACCAATTATTTAAAAGAAAAGGAAATTCTTTTAGAAAGAGTTACTCTTCTATCTATAGACAAAAATAATAAAATTACACTATTTAGTAAGTAACATTGTTTTGTTACTTTTTTAAATTACTTTATCTTTTTGTTCATTGAATTCTTCTATGTATTCATCTAAAGCACTAAATAATTGATTTTTAAAATCAGGATTATAAAAATCAATTCCAATACTTAAACAAATATCTTCTACACTTTTATCCTGCTCACTTACATGATTATTTAAATAAACTATATCTTCAAACTTACAATATTTACGAGCATAAATGGCAAGCATTGTCCCTAAAACATATCGATAGTTATAATTGATAAAAAATGCACTTAAATATTTACCACACTTTTCAGGATTTCTTTTTATTTTTTCTTTATTTAAATCTTCTACTTTATATAAATGGTTATATAGTTGTTTACATTCTCCATCAAAATTTTTAAAAACACCCATATATTGATTCAATAAAGATTTTGTATTTTCATCTAAATTGCCAAATGTTACAAAAGCTTCTAGCACGATTTCATAATTAAAAAGTACCTTTGCATGATTATAAGCTATTTTTAATCTTTTATTATAATCTATCTCTTCTTTAGAAATTCCTCTTTGTAATAGAAAATCCGTTGCAAAAATATCAAAATAAATCGCTAAAAATTCACTTAAAGAATTTAATCTTCTGTTATTTTCATAATGAATAAATTCATGAATTAAGTCACATACATCATCATAATTAAATTGTCTATTAATATTAATTATTTTTTTTATTTCATTTTCACAATTTATAAAGGTACAATTTGAATCCCTATATTCATTTTCATAACCGAAATCAAGTTCACCACTTGCAAGCAATCGATCAAAATCATTTAAATAATTTTTATCAATTTGTTCTATTATTTCTCTAGAGAGTATATAAATTTCTTCAAAAGTTAAATGATTTGATTTGGTTTCATTATAGATTTTTTTCTTTTCCATAAAACTAACAAAAGCATCATTTAAACGTGCAATATTTTGAATATTATCAATTAAAAATTTATTTTCTTCTTCCAAATAAACACATATATCATTTAAATAATCATGCATAGAAAAACTCGAACTATAAAAGTCCAAGTTTACTATCAATTTGGTGGAGCAGAGGGGGGTCGAACCCCTGTCCAAAATATCCTATGATAAAATTTCTACAAGTTTAGCTAGATTTAAATTTCATTTTATAACTGGCTATAGCGTACCTATTATAAAACTAGTTTAATAATATTCATTATAGAAACTTAAACAATTTCTATAATATATCTTATATATATGACCCTCTATCTTATCCTATAAGATAAAATAAGTAGAAGTCTCCCACACCTTTAATTAGGCAAAAGCAGGAGTTAAATTATTTGTTTTGTTATTTATTTTTTTGGTGCATTTTAGGTATGCCTACCACTTGCCATCTTATCTAGTAATAATTGTCGAAAGCCATTTACTGCCCCGTGTAAGTATATTAGCATAAAATTTAAAAAATTTCCATAAAATTATGTGACAATATGTTTTATTTATTGTATAATAAAAAACCAAAAGAAGGAAAGAAATATGTACGAAGAAAAAGAAATCAAATATAATAAAAGAAAAAAAGAAAAAACAAAAAAGAATAACGAGAAAAAAATTGTAGCATCAAAAAAGGACACTAAAGATACAAAAAAAACAAATAATAAAAAGAAAAAAAAGTTTTGTATCGCTATTCCTCCAATTTTAAAAAGAATTGATTATCAAAAACTTTTTACTAAACTTTTTATTTTAGTATTAATCATGATGTTGATTATTTTTACTATTTCACGTATTAAAAAATATAATGAAAAATTAAATGATACTTTTAATGAAAATATTGCCACAATAACCAGTGCAGCTACTAAGTATTTTGAAGAAATTACATTACCGCAAAATACAAAAGATTCGATTTCTTTTCTTTTAGATGAAATGAAAAATTTAAATTTAATTGATGATATTAAAGATGATAACGATCAAGTATGCGATTCTATTAATAGTTATATCATACTTACCAATATTGCTCCTAATGAATACCGTTTAAAAATCTACTTAAAATGTCCAAACAAAGAAAAAATAGTTGAGCAAAAACTTGTTTGTAGCGAAAAAATTTGTAACATAAAAAAATAGAAAAATTTTCTATTTTTTTTAAAGGTCTAATATTTCAGTTTCCTTTTCTTCTTCTTTTTCTATTGGCATAGAATCATTTATAGGAGCATTTGGAGTGTTAGACATTATAATAACATCTTTTTTAACTTCATTTGCTTCATTTAGACCCATATCCATATTTGCACTTTCTTGAGGTTCATCTATTTTCAAATTCTTTAAATCAGGTGCTATAGCCTCATCAATCTTTTCATCTTTATTTTTTTTCTCGTTTGTATCAACTAAATAACCAATTAAAGCAAAAATTAAAATAAAGGAAATAATAATAAACCATAAATAATTATTTACTAAAAAATCAATAAAAGCTTGCATGTATCCATCCTCCTTATTCTATATAATATGATAAAATTTATTTTTTATGAAATAGATAATTGTTCTCCTTTAGGTTGAATTTGAATATAAGTATTTCCATCATTAACTACAAGAGGTGTGCCATCTTTTAATTTATAAACCGTTTTACTACTACGACTTGTTTTTTCCCAAGTAATAGGAATAGCATACCCTTCACTTATATAATACCCCGTTCCTTTACCAATATTATCTAAATCTTGTCGATCTTTACTATCTCCACTAATGGTTGTATTTTTTACTTGATAAGTAAGAATATTTTTAGCCGTATATTGTTGTTTCGTTACATAATCCGTATGAGCTTTACCATTTACACTGCGCTTATAAGTTTTTGTTGCTTCATCATAAGTATAGGAAGAAGTTACACTTTTTGAATAAGTAATATCCACTTGATTTGCCAAAATTGCACCTTCCATATTAGCTAAATCAATTGCTTTAGCACTATAGGTAAGTAAAGGAGATTCTTCTGTTGTTTTACGGTATCCCAATTTTTCAATACCTTTATTTATAAGTTCCATAGATGAAAAAGCTCTATGCTCAGTAGCTATTGGTAAAGTATTATCTTTCCAAAAATATGTATTTCCATAAACTAAACCATTAACATTATTAATTTTTAACTTACTTATATCATTCGCTGCATATTCACTATAACCCCAGTGAACATAAATGGCATCATTTTCTAATACATAATCTAAATAGTAATGTCTAGAACTTCTAATGCTTCCAATCCTTGCAGTATCAGCATCTTTAAAAACGGCCATCATTCTAGTAATTCCACCTTCAACAATCATTTCATAAACAAGATAAGCATCTTGTAATCCAGCTTGATAAGGTCTTGCTGTTGAAATATTATTAATCATTACTGCAATAGGTCTTGAATTACTATTTAAATCAATGATATGAATATCTTCACTTACAGGTTCTTTTTGTTCAGGTTGTTGCAAAGGTTTTTCTTCGGTTTTAGGTTTATTAAATGCCAAAGCTAAGACCAAAATAAGTATAAATAGAATTATACCACTACCTATAATCAGTTTTTTCTTCCCATCCTTTGTCAAACTTAATTTTTTTGTTTTCTTCATACTACTATCACCTTAATACATTATAGCATAGAAGAAAAAAAAAGAGAATTAATACTTTCTATTCTCTCGTTCTTCATCACGTTTTTTTATACTTTCTCTTTTATCATAAATTTTTTTACCCTTACAAACCCCAATCAAAAGTTTTGCTTTTCCTCTTTTTAAGTAAAGTTTTAAAGGAATAATACTATAACCTTCACGATTTACCGCTTCCTTAAGCTTTTGAATTTCTTTTTTATGAAGAAGCAATTTTCGATTTCTTGTTTCTTCATGATTAAATTGGTTTCCTTCTTCATATTTTGCAATAAACATATTTAAAACATAAGCTTCATTATTTTTGATTACAACATACGTGTCTTTTAAATTCGCAGAACCAACTCGAATACTTTTTATCTCTGTTCCTAAAAGGGCAATACCTGCTTCTAATTCACTTTCTATCGTGTAATCAAAAGTTGCTTTTCTATTTTTGATTTCCATCTTGATCACTCTTTATAATTTCAAAATCAATCATAGCGGTTTCTTTTGAAGCACTTATCACTTTTACTTTTAATTTATCTCCAATGCGATATTGTACTTTAGTATTTTCTCCAATTAATGCAAGCTTTTCAGGAACATAATGGAAATAATCTCCTTTTAAAGTACTTACGTGTACGAGTCCTTCTACTAAATTTGGTAGTTCTACAAAAAATCCAAAATTAGTAACAGTGGAAATCATACCTACATATTCTTCTCCGATATGACTTTCCATATATTCAGCCATTTTCATATCTAAAACATCACGTTCTGCATTAACACTTCCTACCTCTTTTAAACTTGAATGTTCCGCAATATCTACAAGTGCACTATCATAATAACTAATGGTAGACATGGATAAATCTTTTTCAACTAAATATTTTTTTAAAAGGCGATGAACCATCAAATCTGGGAACCTTCTTATAGGACTTGTAAAATGAGTATAAGCTTTACTACCTAGTCCAAAGTGCCCAATATTATCTTTTGAGTATTCCGCTTTTTTCATACTACGTAAAAGCATACTTGATAAGATAGTAAATTTCTCCTTATCAGAAAGTTCATTTAATAACTTTTGCATAGATATCGGGGTTAAATCCGTTACTTTTGTTTGTAGTTCATACCCTAAAAGCTTTACTAAGTTTACAAAATCATCAATTTTTTCACTATTTGGGGTTCCATGAACACGATAAATAAATGGTAAATCCATATTGTAGATATGAGTAGCAACCGTTTCATTTGCTGCAATCATAAAGTCTTCGATTAACATTTCACCATCTTCGCGTTCTCTTTTTACAATATCAATAGCACGTCCTTCTTCATCTTGTACGACTTCTGCCTCATCAATATCAAAATCAATATAACCACGGGAAATTTTTTCTTTACGCAAGATATGAGCAAGTTCATTCATTTTCTTTAAAGTTGGAGCAAATTCTTGATAATCTGGTGCTACTATATCGCGCATTAATATATCGTTTACAGCTTCATAAGTCATTTTCTTACGACTTTTAATATAACTTGGGAAAATATCGTAACTTACTACTTTACCACGACCATCAATTTTCATAACACAACTCATGGTAAGACGAACAACACCTTCATTTAAAGAACATATACCATTCGATAATTTATGAGGTATCATGGGAATTACTGTATCAGCAAGATAGCAAGAAGTTCCTCTTTCATAAGCGGTATCGCCAAGGGCTGTATTTTCTTTTACATAATGGGATACATCCGCAATGTGAACTCCTAGTACATATAAGTCGTTATCCATTTCTAAACTAATAGCATCATCAATATCTTTTGTATGAGATCCATCAATCGTAAATATTTCTTTATTTGTTAAATCCATGCGACCTACTAAATCTTTTGGATCTACCTCTGTTGGAATACTTTCAAGTTCCTTTTCTACATCTTTATTAAATTCAGTTTCGATACCAAATTTACAAGCAATCGATAAAATATCTACTCCTGGATCATCTTTATGTCCTAGTATTTTTATTACTTCAGCTAAGTATTTTTTAGGGCCAAGTTCTTTATCTAATCTTATAACGACTTTATGACCTGGAACACAATTATTTAAACTTTCTTTTTTAAGAACAAGTTCAATATCTTTTTTATCGTCATCTAAATCAATTTGCATTTCATTATCTTTAACTATTACTTCCCCAACCAAATCACTAAGATCCCTTTTTAAAATACGTAAAACTTTTCCTTCTTTTTTAACACCACTTCGAATAATTTCAGATAGAACAATATCATCATGAATTGCCCCATTTAAATTATCACTTGCAATATATAAATCGTCTTCTTTTTCTAAGATTACAAACCCATATCCTTTTTTATTTACAGTAAGTCTTCCAATTTTTAAATTTGGACAGTTTTTAAGTAAAATATATCGATCTTTCTTAGTTTTATAAAGAACATAATCTTGAACTAATTCTTCTAAAGTATCACATACATTTTTATATTCTTCTGGTGTTGTAAGTCCTAGTAAATCATTAATTTCTATAGCTTCCTTTGCTTCATAAATATTTTCTAAAACACTTATTATTTTTTCTTTCATTTTCTCATTCCTTTACTTTACAAGTTTTTACGTTCTCTATCCATTGGATACTAACTACATATTTATTTTGATTATCTATAACTTTTTCTCCTGTATTGGGATTTTTTAAAGTATCGGAGATTAAACCACTATTTACTAATTCTTCAATAGAAATGGTACAATTATTATTAGATTTGCAAGTATTTCTTTTCTCTGTATCCCATTTTGTTTCCACATATGTACAGGCACTATCTTCTAATTCTTTTTTAAACTCTTCATATTCTTGATCATTTTGTTTACTTAATATTCCTGTCATATTATTTGCAATCACAATTCCTATTAAAGCCATAATACCAATTGTTGCAATAAGTTCAAGCATAGTAAAACCCTTATTATTTTTCATATCTTTCACCATTTTTATTATAACCCATAAAAAGACAAAAAAAAAGCAAAGTCACATTTACTTTACTTTTAATTACTTACTTTTTTAATTTATTTAAGAAATAAAACAAAAGAAATAATAAAGAAGACTATCCCCAAAAATAGGGTAATACGACTAATTAAAAGTTCAATTCCACGCTCTTTCGTATTTTGAAATAAACTTTCATTCCCTCCCGTAATAATTTGTGCAGAATCACTAGCTTTATTACTTTGTAATAAAACAATTGCAATTAATAAAATTGATACAACTAATAATATTGTTTCTAACATTTTTAAACACATCCATTCGTTAAAGTATATTATCATACTTCCTAAAAAATATCAACACAATAATTTATTTTCAATAATTGCCATAATTTCATCTTTTCCCTTTTTGGTAATTGTTGAAAAAGGAATAAAGTCATTCTCCAATTTTAGAGTATCACGAATCAATTTATCTTGTTTCATACGATTATTTTTTGTCACTTTATCATACTTAGTTGCAACGATAGTGATATCTAAATTATAATATTTTAAAAAGTTATACATGAGTACATCATCTTCCGTTGGTTTATGACGATAATCAATTAGTAAAAAAACGTGTTTTAATTCTTCTCTATTTTTTAAATAATCTTCTATCATAAGCCCCATCTTCTTCGTAGTTCCTTTATCTACTTTGGCATAACCATATCCTGGGACATCGATTAAATAAAATAAATCATTTATTAAATAAAAGTTAAGAGTTTGGGTCTTTCCTGGCTTAGAACTTGTTCTAGCATAGTTTTTACGATTAATTAATGTATTTATAAAGCTACTTTTTCCAACATTACTTCTACCTACAAGCAAAAATTCACATTTTTTATCTTGAGGATATTGACTTTGTCTTACAGCAATGTTTTTTAAATCCACTGTTTTGATTTCCATTCAAATCACCTTGGGGTTATTATACAAGAAATAAAGTAGATTTGCAAATTTCTAAAATAATTCATAAATTCATTGTTTATTTGGAGCAAGAACGATACGGAAAGTACGACTACCTGATTGTTCTCCATTCCAAGGTCTAAAGTAAAATATTCCTGCCGAAGTTCCATCAATAGCTTGTCCTCCACGATTAAACCATGTTTTATTTTCATCTGCCTTCGTTATAAAAGATGCAGCATCATCATACCAACTACTAATATTAGTAGTTAAATGATCATATACCTTTGCTTCAAATGGTCCTAATTCTCCTGTTGCATCACCAAGTATTCTTCTCGAATAGTCATTACCACTTGTTCCCGTTTTATATAAATCATAATATTTAGAATCATTAGGCAAAGTCACTGTTGTAAAGCCATCAGAGCCATAACTTAATTTATGATTTCCATCTTCAAGTCCTGCCATTACATATTCAAGTCCTCCGCCATTTAAATCATAAATACCACTATAAGTTCCTGTCGTGCTAGCTTTCGCACTTTCTATATTTCGATAAGATATCGTCGTATTCGCATCCGTTCCAAATTCGTTACAAGCCTCTTTTGATTCACTACAAGAAATGCTTTCATTTCCAGAACCAGTAGTAGGTTCATTTACGGCAGCATAACCAGTTTTAAAATTTCCGTATTTATCTTGATAATTATTAATGGTTACTTCTTCGCAGCTTGCTGTAGCATCAGCATTTCTTGTGCATCTTCCATAGATGGAGTTAGTAAGATAAGCGACTGCACCCCACTCGGTATTTTTCATCATATGACTTTCTAAATCTCTTTTATAATCAAAAGCATTTTGATAGGCATTTGCAATATTTATTTCTCTCCAAGTATAAGATCCAGGTTTTATAATAATTTTATTAGTATTTAAGATATTAGCTTCTGTACTACTAGATGAAAATGTTGATTTATTATTTGCTCCATTATAACCTGTTTCAAATTTTCCTACCCATAATCCCGTAACATCTCCAAAAGAGGTGAACGCTGGATGGGTCATCCAATCTCCAACTTTACAATTTCCATTATCTTCCAAAACGCCTGGAGTTTTGCATTCCCCTGTTTTATCACTTGTATTCACAGTTCCAAATTTTATGTGAATAGCTTGTATTTTATTATCATTAATTTGTGATAGTTCATTATAAGAATCTCCCATATCAAACAATCTATATTTAAATTTTGGTATCCATACAAAATAACTCTCAATTATACCTTCTGGTATAACTTCTCCTGCTTCTTGTTTTCTTTCGGTAAAATCTACAAATTTAGTAATACTGGTTCCATCAAAAAGTTTAATATCTTCAGTAAAGCCTTTTTCGATTTCTTCATCGGAAATAACGCGATCAAAAATTCCTGCTTGTTTTACATTAAGATAAGGATGCCCCTTTGTTTCCTCTGGATTCTTTCCTATAAAAAAACTTTTATCTGATGTTTTTATTTTTCCTTCTATCTCCTTAGTAAATAATGTTCCATTTACATATAAATTCATCACATGTCCATCATACGTTCCTACGATAGTATAGTATTTAGTTGTTTCTGGAACTACATCGCTTACTAATTCTTCAAATTTACCAGTACTTTCATTATAGAAAGAAAAAGCAATTTTATGAGTGCTACTTTCCAAATAAATACTCATTCCACTAGTGTTTGTTTTATTAGAAATTAAAGCATATTGCGTATCTGTTTTTGTTAAATCCTTTACTTGAACTCGTATCGCTAAACTTACTTTATCAAAATTATGATTTCCTTGTCCTAAATTGATATAACAATCTGTGCACGTTAAATCTACACGACCCGTATTATTTGTTCCTTTAACATTACCTGAAGCTTCCAAAGATTTATAACTATTTTGGGTTATTACCGCATTTGCCCATTTCTTTCCGCAATAATCATACCAATCACTATTCTTAGAATCGACTTTAGTTACAACACTATTCTCATCAATTACAACGGGTATTAAATTCCCAGAAATAACTGGTTCTGCACCATTTAAGTTTGGATCACATATTGGTTGAAAATTAGGAATTACACCATTTAAAACATTAAAAGACATTTTTTCTTCATATATCGCAAAACTTCGATATAAAGTTATTCCACCTATTACAAGTACAATTGCTATTATTGCACCAATTATCATTTGTTTTTGTTTCTTATTCTTTGTAAACTTTTGTAGTTTATCAGCATTCTTTTTTTCATTGGTAAAGTTTTTCTCAAACACAATTCCATCGTCCTTTCCATATCTTTCTTTTATTGTACAAAACTTTTAATTTTTTTTCAAGATTAGCAAAAAAAAGAATTAAACTACTCTAAATTGTCTAATTCTTTTATGGCTTTTTCAAGTTCTTCTTTTGTCATTTTTGTATAACCTTTAATTTTATTTGCTTTAGCAATCTCTCTTAATTTTAATAAAGATGGTTCATCTTCTTTTAAAGATTCTAAGTTTTCTTCAATTTTACCTGTAGTAACAAGAGATTCAATCTCTTCTTTCGTTAATGTTTCTCTTTCTATTAACGCTTTACTTAAAGTCATTACTAAATCTTCATTATCGCTCAATATTTTTTTAGCATCTTTATAACAATTTTCAATAATTTTGCGAACTTCTCTATCAATTTCTAAAGCAACTTGGTCAGAATAATTTTTCGTTTTATTATAATCTCTTCCTAAAAAGACACCTTCACTTTTTTGTTCATATTGCATCGGTCCAAGTTCACTCATACCATATTCAGAAACCATACTACGAGCAATATTTGTTGCTTTTTTAAAATCATCACTTGCTCCTGTTGTAATTTCACCTAAGAATAATTCTTCTGCGGCACGACCTCCAAGCAAACCCGTAATTGTTGCAAGTAATTCTTTTTCAGTCATAACAGATATCTTTTCTTCTTTTGGAAGCATCATCGTATATCCTCCTGCCATACCACGAGGAATAATGGTTATTTTGTGAACTTCATTAGCATCTTCTAACTTAATCCCTATAACCGCATGGCCTGATTCATGAATACTTACGAGTTTCTTTTCTTTATCTGTAATTTTACGACTTGTTTTCGCAGGGCCCATTAATACACGATCGGTTGCCTCATCGATATCATCCATCGTAATAGCATTTTCATCTTTTCTTACGGCAAGCAACGCTGCTTCATTAAGTAAGTTTTCTAGATCTGCTCCACTAAATCCTGGAGTTCTAGCACTTACATTTTCCAAACTTACATTTTTATCTAATATTTTATTACGGGCATGTACTTTTAAAATAGCTTCTCTTTCTTTCGTATCAGGTAAGTTAACGGTAACTTGTCTATCAAATCTTCCTGGTCTTAATAAAGCAGGGTCCAAAACATCTGGTCTATTGGTTGCAGCAATAATAATAATTCCTTCATTTGCTCCAAACCCATCCATTTCTGTAAGCAATTGGTTTAATGTTTGTTCACGTTCATCATGGCCTCCACCAAGTCCAGCTCCCCTTTGACGACCTACTGCATCAATTTCATCAATAAAGATTAAACATGGAGCATTTTTCTTAGCTTCTTTAAACATATCTCTTACACGACTTGCACCTACACCAACGAATAATTCTACGAAATCAGAACCACTAATATAATAAAATGGTACATTAGCTTCTCCTGCAACTGCTTTAGCTAACAATGTTTTACCTGTTCCTGGAGGGCCTACTAATAGAACACCTTTAGGTATTCTTGCTCCTAACTTTTGAAATTTTTTAGGATTTTTTAAGAAGTCAATAAGCTCTGAAACTTCTTCTTTTTCTTCTTTAAGTCCAGCGACATCACTAAATTTAGTTGTTCCTCCATCTTCGGACAATTTGGCACGACTTCTACCAAAATCCATGGAATTTTTATTACTTCCTGCCATTTTAGTAATTAAAATGTAAGAAGCACCAATAATGATTACTAAAGGCAAGAAATTTATAATGATGTAAAGTAAAGATATAGAGCCTGGATCTTTGTTTGTTTCATATACTTTTAAATCATGTTCTTTAGCATAATTGGTAATCTCTGTTAAATCTTCTTCAACAACTTTAGCCGAAAAACTTTCTTTTTCCTTATAATTTGCTAGTTTTCCTTCAATATAGTAAACAGAATCATTACTTTTTGGAGTTATCGTAATTTCCGTTACATTACTTTTTTCTAACTCACTTAAAAGTTCTCCTGTTGTTAAACTATGATTGATTGTTCCCCCAAAATTTAATATGGTTAATACAAAAAAGATAACCACTATTAATACTAAATAAGGAAATAAATTTTTAATGGTGTTATTATTATTATTTTTCATATTCATTCTCCTCACTCATTTCATATTTATATATTATATCATAAAATTCATCTATATTTTTATCAAACTTTGATTTTTTTAATCCTGGTATCCATAAAATTGTTCCATTACTATCTGTAACTATAGGATAAGTATCTCTTTTACTCATGGGCACTTTTTCATCAATAAAGATTTTATTTATTTTTTTTGTACCCTGCATATTCTTAACTTCCATAGCATCTTCCCTTTTTCTTGTTCTTATTTTTAAAGGAAGAGTAATTTCCTTCGAATTTAATCGTAAAAGATAATTACTTTTTACTATATCCGTATTATCAATTTTAACAATTTTTTCATTTTCGCTTAATTTAACACAATCTTCTAATATATATTCTTCTCTAACCAAACTTTTTTTATGTTTAAAAAATAAAGTATCGAATTCTTTTAAAAGAATTTTATTTAGAGGTAAATTTATTTCTACATTAGGTTTTTTTGATTCACATAATTTTAATATATTGTCTACGTGTGCATCACAAATATTTTCTAGATTATCTTGATATTCCTCTTTTAATATATATTCGATGATTCGCTTTTTTATAAGTGGCTCTAACTTATTTAATTCGCGCAAATTTACTTTACCAAAACTCATGGTTTTCGTCAAGGCATCTTCTGTCTTTTTTTGTAGATAAGCCTCTATATTTTCTAATTCCTCACTTAATTTTAAATATTTTAAATGAATATTTTTATTTTCTTTTTTTAAAAAGGGAAGTATATATTTTCGATAGCGATTCCTTGTATGTTTATCACTCTCGTTAGATTGATCAATACAATAAGAAATATGATTTCTTTTACAATAGATAAGAATATCTTCTTTCGTTACATACACAAGAGGTCTTATTAAATCATAATCTGCAAAATGGGTTATTTTTTTAAAACCAGCATAACCTGCTAAAGAGCTTCCTCTAGTAATATGCATTAGTATCGTTTCTACTAAATCATCGCCATGATGGGCAGTGAGCAAAAGAGAGGCATGATACTTTTTTACTATTTCTTTAAAAAAAGCATATCTTTTTTTTCGTGCAACGGCTTCAAAATTCGTATTTTGTTGAATATTTAGAGTAATAGAATCAAAAATACAATGATTTTCTTCTACTTTTTGTTTTACAAAAATTTCTTCTGCATCACTTTGTTCTCTTACATGATGATTTACATGAGCACAAATTATAGTTAAATGGTATTCTTCTTTTAATTTTAATAAAATGTCAAAAAGGCACATTGAATCAGGGCCTCCTGAAAGTCCCAAAACAACAATTGAATTCTTTTTTAGTGTTTTTTTTAAAAATTCCCATGTATATTTCATACAATCACCTAAATATGTTTTTCTATTGTAATGCTTCTAGTAAAAAAAAGCAATTTTTTACTTCTTTTTACTTTTTAAAACGGATTCCATAATAGGTAAAATATCTCCATCTAAAACTTTTAAAGCATTACTCGTTTCATAGCCACTTCGATTATCTTTTACCATTTTATAGGGTTCTAAAACATAGCTTCTTATTTGACTTCCAAAATTAATATTTTCCATATTACCTTTTAAATTCTTTTGTTCTTGTTCTTGCTTTTGTAGTTCCATTTCATAAAGTTTATTTTTTAATATTTTCATTGCTTGTTCTTTATTTTGCATTTGACTTCTTTCATTTTGACAAGTCACAACTATTTTAGTTGGCAAATGGGTGATACGAACTGCAGAATTTGAGGTATTAACACTTTGTCCCCCTGCTCCGCTTGAATGATAAACATCAATTTTTAAATCACTTTCTTTAATTTCAATATTGATTTCTTGATTATAGGAAGGAGTTACTAAAACGGATGCAAAAGAAGTATGACGTCGCGCATTAGAATCAAAAGGAGAAATGCGCACTAAACGATGAACACCTTTTTCATTTTTAAAATAGCCATAAGCAAAAAGTCCTTTAATGTACATAGTAAAACTTTTAAGACCTGCCTCTTCTGCTTTTTGACTTTCAATAATATCATAGGAATAACCATTATTTTCACAAAAACGCATATACATGCGAGCAAGCATACTTGCCCAATCGCATGATTCTGTACCTCCTGCTCCAGGATGAATTTCCAAATAACAATTTAATTTATCATATTCTTCATTTAATAAACAATTTATTTCCAGAGCATCTATTTCTTTTTCTAAAAGCTCTTTTTCTTCACAAATACTTGTCCATTCATTTTCTTCTAGAATAGAAATAAGTTCTAAATTATCAACAATATTTTTTTTAATTCTTTGATATTCTTCAATTTCTTTTTTTAAAAGCACTAATTCTTGATTTACTAAAGAAGCCTCTTCAATATCTTGCCAAAAATCTTCCCTTTTCGTTTTCTCCTCTAAAGAATGTAGTTCTTCTTCTTTTTTGGTTAAGTCAAAGAGACCTCCCTAAATCATCAATTCTTTCTAATAAATGATTAAAATCGTTTATTAATTCTTTTTTTTCCATTATTTTTTTCTCCTTGTACTTCTATTAATATAAAAAAGCGCCATATCATAACTTAATAGCTATGATATAACGTTTCCCCAATAGTAGGCGTTACTTTTTTACATTTTGATTATAATTCTTTTTTTTATAGATTACAAGTTAAACTACAAAAAGGCAAAACATAGGCGCAATTTCTTTTTCTATTTTTCTAAAGTTTCCAAAACATTTGGCACCAATTGTTTTTTTCGAGATAATAAATTTTTTACAAAATAACCTTGATGAAATTCTAAATTGTTAAAAACATCTTTCATTAAAGTATCACTTTGCGTGTCATAAAAAATATAAGAGCCATTTTTTTCAATATCAGTAATTAAAACAATGACAATATCAAATTTTCCACTTGCCATTTTATCAATTTCATTTATAAAAGTATCTATATCGGATGCGATATCTTCATAATCCATCGTAAATATTTGACTAATACCAACAAACTTATTGTTTACCCTAAATGATTTAATATCCTCTTCTAATAAATCTTCTGCTTTTTTGCCTTTAATTGAAAAACCAGCTTTTACCATATCATGACCATATTTTAAAATATCAACTTTAGCAATTTTAGCAAGTTCTTTTACAACTTTTCGATCCATTTCTGTAGCAGTTACTGATTTTAAAAGTAAAGTATCCGATAAAATAGCTGACAACATAATTCCTGCCATGTCTTTAGGGATTTTAATATGATTTTCCATATACATTTGATAAATAATGGTACAAGTTGCTCCAACAGGCATACTTCTAAAATTAATAGGAACGGTAGTTCCCGCATTTACGAGATTGTGATGATCAATAATTTCATCAACAATAGCTTCTTCGATACCATCAACACTTTGACTCAATCCATTATGATCGACTAAAATAACATGTAATCTTTCAAATTGATTAACATCACTACTTTTAATTAAACCAAGGCATTTCAAAGATTTATTTACCACAGGAAAATTAGTATAGCCAAGTTTTTCCATTAATTCTAAAAAATCAGTACGATAATCTAAATAATTAACACTTACAGGATTTTCTTCCATTTGAACAGAAGAAATATAATTCGAATAAATTAAATGACTAGAAGTATGATAAGTATCTAAATCCGTTTTAATGATACTTACTTTGTTTTCTTTTGCTTTTAAAAGTAATTTTTCATCAATTTCACAACCACCTGTTACAATAATTAATTGTACTTTAGAGTCAATTGCATATTCTAAAACTTTATAGCGATCTCCTACTAACATAATATTTTCATGACTTAATTTAATATTTTCTAAAATAGTTTTACTTTGATAAGCTGCAGCAATAATTTTACCATCAAATTCTTCTTGAAACTGTAAAATCATTTTTCCGTTAATTGCTTTTAAAATATTATCACTACTTGTTTTTAATAAATCATGATCTCCATTAATAAATTGTTTGGCTAATTCTTTTAAAGTAACAAGTCCTTTTAATTTTTTAGATTCATCTACAATACAAATACCTGTTTCAGCTTCTTCTTGCATTAAAGAAAATGCATCAATAATAGAAGTTTTTTCATCTACCATACAATTTTTATTGTATTTCATATTTCGCACTTGAACCTTTACATCATTTAAATATTCTGGTTCTTTTACATGAAAATAATTTAAAACATACTTTGTTTCATTATTAATATGCCCTAATACTTTTGGAATTGTATTAAAACCTAGTTGGTTTTTTAAATACGATAAACTAATACTTGCACACACAGTATCTGTATCAGGTCTTTGATGCCCTATTACATACGTTTTTTCCATATAACTTCTCCCTTTTATTCACTTTTCATTTCAAATAAAACATTTCTAAGTTCCATTGCTCTTTCGAAATCCAAATTCTTAGCAGCACTTTTCATTTCTTCTTCAATACGAAGCATTAGTTTTTCTTTTTCTTTCTTACTCATCTTTTCTTCAGGAACAATTTTTTCTTCTGCATCATTACTAATGACTTCTTTAATTTCTTTTTCTATTGTCTTAGGTATTATACCATGTTCTTCGTTATATTTCATCTGAATTTCTCTTCTTCTTGACGTTTCTTTGATAGATTCATCCATGGCATCACTTATCGTATCTGCATACATAATGACATGTCCATGTTCATTTCTTGCCGCCCTACCAATCGTTTGAATAAGACTTCTACCACTTCTTAAGAAACCTTGTTTATCGGCATCTAAAATACAGATTAAACTTACTTCTGGAATATCTAGTCCTTCTCTTAAAAGGTTAATTCCAACAATACAATCATAAATTCCCATACGTAGTTCTTTTATAATTTTTAAACGTTCAAGAGTTTTAATCTCACTATGTAAGTAAGCTACTTTTATATTCATTTCTTTTAAATAATTAGTCAATTCTTCACTCATTCGAATGGTTAAAGTTGTAATTAAAACTCTTTCATTTCTTTCTTTTCGCAAATGTATTTCATTTATAATGTCATCAATTTGGCCAAGAGTCGGTCTAACATCAATTGTTGGATCTAGTAGTCCTGTTGGACGAATGATTTGTTCAACGCACTTTCCATTCGTTTTTTCAAGTTCATAATCTCCAGGGGTAGCGGAAACATAAATGGCTTGATTAATTTTACTTTCAAATTCATCATACTTTAAGGGACGATTGTCTAACGCACTTGGAAGACGAAATCCATAATCGACAAGAGTTTGCTTGCGCATCCTATCCCCATTATACATTCCTCTTACTTGCGGTAAAGTTACATGGGATTCATCAACCACTAATAAAAAATCTTTAGGAAAAAAATCGATTAAACAAGTAGGTGTTTCTCCTTCCCCTCTTAAAGCCAAATGTCTCGAATAGTTTTCAACACCACTACAAAAACCAGTTTCTTTTAGCATTTCAATATCATACAATGTTCTTTCCCTTAAACGTTGCTCCTCCAATAATTTATTTTGACTTTTCAATTCTTCTAAACGGCTTTTAAGTTCCTCTTCAATACGATGAATGGCTTCCTTCATTTTTTCATCACTCGTAACAAAGTGACTTGCTGGAGAAATAGTTATCGTTTTTTTATTTTGAATGATTGCTCCTGTTACAGGATCAAAACTTTGAATGGATTCTACTTCATCGCCAAAAAGCGATATACGGATTCCATTTTGATGTTCATTAACTTGGATGATATCAATAACATCTCCTCTTACGCGGAAAGTTCCTCGGTGAAAATCTATATCGCTTCTTTCATAAGTCATATCGACCAATTTATTAATTATAGTATTTCTAGAAATCGTATCACCAACGGTTAAAATAAGCATTTTGTTAATATATTCTTCTTTTTCTCCAATACCATAAATACAAGAAACACTAGATACAACAATTGTATCAGGATTATTAATTAAGGAAGAGGTAGCAGCATGTCTTAATTCATCTATTTCATCATTAATGGATGAATCTTTTTCAATATAAGTATCACTAGATGGCACATAAGCTTCTGGTTGATAATAATCGTAGTAACTAACAAAATATTCAACATGATTTTCTGGAAAAAGTTCTTTTAGTTCTGCATAAAGTTGCCCAGCCAGTGTTTTATTATGAGCTAAAACAAGTGTTGGTTTGTCAACTTGTTGTATCACATTAGCAATTGTAAAAGTTTTCCCTGTCCCCGTAGCCCCTAGCAAAACTTGTTCTCTTTTACCATTGTTAATACCTTCTACTAACTCTTTAATAGCTTCTGGTTGATCTCCACTAGGCTGATATTTTGATACTAAATGAAACATAAGTGCCTCCTTTTTTATAAAATATATAGCATAAATTTTCAATATAATATTTTATCACTAAACTATAAACAAAACAAGGAAACAACTATATGTTTCCCTGTTCTTATTTTAAACTTTTTTTGATTTTTTATGTTAAAAATTTATTAAAGCATTTTTCTTTTTAAAGTATCTTCAACATCTGTTGAACCTTCAATATTTAAAGTATCCGTACCAAATATACCTTCTATACTAATCTCATAGTCTAAATAATTATCAAATTTTTCTTTTTCTAATTTTAATTTTTTTTCACTTATCCCCTTATTCCGTTCTTCTTTTTGTTTATTTGAAAAACATTTTAATAAAATATAATTAATTTGTTGTAATTTTATTTCTAACATATTTTTATTTCTTTTGATGAAATTTTATAAATATATAATTCCACAAAATCAACTGCTGCTATAAAAGATTGGGCTTCTTCTAATGAAAAATATTGAGAAATACTATTAATAAGTCCATTTAAATTTGAATGAAAATATAAATTCTTCATCTCTTTTTCCCCAATAACACAAATTAATTTTTTAACTATTTCCATTTCTAATGGATAAGCATGTCTTTGCCCTTTTTTGATAGACTATAATTCTATTATTCCATTAATAATATCTATAATTTCTTCTAACTCTTCTTCTTTTATTTTTTCAACAAATGATAATTTTCTTGCTTTAAAATCAATACTTCTAATATGTTCACATAATACTGAACCTTTTACTTTTTTTGTGTTTATTAATTCATAATGGGTGAAAAATTTCTTTGTATTTGTAGTAATAGGACACAAAACTACTAATCCAGTATATTTATTATAAGTGTCTCTACTAATAACAATTGCTGGTCTTAATCCTGTTTGTTCATGTCCTTTAGTAGGTGCAAAATCCATATAACAAATATCACCTTGTTTTGGTATATACATTAATCAAATTTTTCCTTTCCTAAATCTTCTCCCCAATCATATAATTCAACACTACCTTTTTCATTATTAGGCAATTTTTCAAACATTTTAAATCTTTCTTCTAAAGTTAAATGCCTTTTTTTAGATTTTGATATTATAATTCTATCTTTTTCTTGAATTAAATCAACCTTATCATTTGTCTTTAAATTTAGTGATTTTAAAAAACTACTAGGGATTCTTATTCCATCAGAATTTCCCCACTTTTGAAGTCTTGCTTCCATGATATCATCTCCATTCATTTATAGAATATACAAAGTTTATACATTTGTCAATTATATTTTACTATTATTATATCCAAATTAATAATTATTACTAAAATTTAATCCCGTTATTCTCTATTACATCCTATATCTTTATGATTTAAATCTTTATAAATTGCGTAAGTTAAACATTTTAATCCACCATGACAGGATTCTGAATCCTCACAATTTTTACATTCATCAGGAATTTGATATTCTCTTAATTTCTTTAATACTTCATTATTTTTATATAAATCATACATCTTTTTTTCAAATAAGTTACCAACAACTATCGGCATTCTTCGACATGGAACTAAATCACCATTTTCCATAACAGTTAACAAACTATCTCCTGCTGTACATCCATAAGCAAAATCATTCGTCATTTGAAATTGCAAAGCTCGATACATTGAAATCGTCGTATTATTATTTTTTATTTTTTTTAATTTGTTTCTCTCTTTACTCATAATAGATAAATATTCTCTTGTTTGCTTATAATTTAACGCTAAATCCTTATCTTCTGAATCACCTAAAGGAATATATCTATCAGACCAAACATTGTTTACATCATATTTTCTAGCATATTTTACAACTTTAGGAAATTCTTTATAATTTAATTTAGTAGCAGTAAAGGAGATAGAGGTAAAAATATCTTGATTTCTTAAATTAACAATTCCTTTTGCGATTTTGTTATAAGTACCTTTACCTCTAATATAATCATTTGTTTTTTTGCCACCTTCTAAACTTACTTGAACATAATAAGGATTGTAACTTTTAATTTTTTTAGCAATCTCTTCCGTAATAAGAGTACCATTTGTAAGTATAGAAAAAGTAATGAAATCTTGATCTTTTTTTATGAGGTCTAAAATCTTAAATAAATGGGGATTACATAATGGTTCTCCACCAGTTATATTTATATGCCCTTTCATTTTTAATTTTTTTAGTAATTCTTTAAATTGATTATATATATCAACTAACTCTTCATATTTTAATTGAATAGGTTTATGGGATTCTTGATAACAATGTAAGCATTTTAAATTGCAGTTTTCACTCAAATGCCATTGCAAAATAAATCTTTTTACCAAGAACCTCCACCTCCACAAGAAGAGCATCCTCCTCCACAGGAAGAACATCCACCACCGCAAGAAGAACATCCGCTAGAACTAGAACCACCACCCCCTGAAGAATGAACTGGTTCTGGATAATATACATTATCATATAAAGAATAATAAGAATAGTCACTTTCATAGTTGAATGTTCCCATATCCATTTCAGGAATAGGGATATTTTCAAATTTCTTTATCCACTTTTTAGAAATATTCATAGCATAAGTATATGGAAGAATGTTGTAAAAATAATTTGGATTTTCTAAAACTAATGCTTCTAATCTTGGCTTTTCTGCTGTAACTAAGAAATTTCTAAATCCTTTTACTTTAGCCGTAATATATTCACCATATTCGGTCTTTCTCTTCATAAATATCGTAAAGAATAAATTTATCAAATTACATATAAATGATAAATAATATAAAACACTCCAATTAGGATCTAAATCTTCTACATATTTATAAGAGATTATACTTAATATTAAAATAACTATACTTCTAAAAATTGCACCCCCAATTTGTTTTGATGCTATACTATCATGAACCTTATCTTTAAAACTGTTCTTTAATTCTGAAGCAATATCATTAAATGCTCTATAGAAAGTATGATGTTCACTTAAAATTACAACATCCTTACTTTCAAATAATCGATCATAAACAATTTTCTCCATACTTGATAATGTAGGAAATTTAGACGCATCAGCTGCATACTTTTCCATATCCTTATTATATTGTTCAACTTCTTTATCATAAGCTGCTTTTTTCTTATCAACATCTTTTAATCTTGCTTCTTCATTATCGTTAACAATTTCTATATAACCATCATTTACTAGTTTGTCTTTAACAGCTAAAAATTTATCAATATTAGATTCTAATAATTTTGTATCACCTTTTTTAAATAAATGAATCATCATAGTCTTTTCTGATTGATTTAAATTATTATCAGCATCTTTTAATTTTTTAACTTCTATTTGTCGTTTTGGTAGTGTTTTATCAAAATCTTTTACTGCTTTTGGTTTTATAAGTAAATTCGTTATTTGAATGTTATTATCTTCGTCTTTTAAATCATCAATTTTGATATAGCCTTTACTTGCTAATTGAATAATTAGCGAAATTGTGAATTTCTTACTTGCTTGTCTTTTGTTAAAGACATATCCGACTTCAGCAGAACTTAAATCATCTGGTGGATAAAATTCAACTGTTTGAGCCTTTTTAGGATGATCTTTACCATACTTAACCCATTTATAAATAGTCCATGCCGTTAATGCAAATATAATCATTGAAATCATGAAAGAACCCCATCCATAATTCCAACTACCACCAACAAAATAACCTTCTGGTAATTCTATATCTAATGTTAATGATTTCTCTAATGGTTCATAGTAATATAAAGCAAAATATTCTTCATCACACGCTCCATCTTCACTTAATCGCCACTCATCACTACAATAATCTTTTAATTGTTTTTTATAATTTTTCTCCTCATTGAATGTTGCGTATAAAGTATTTCCAATTATAGAAAAATCGACGACATCTGTAACATCATTTTTTCTAAACTTATCGGTAAAAAATTTAACATTATATCCATCAATATTTTTAGGCATATTAACCTGAATTGAGGCATTTTTTATCTCAGTTCCCCAATAATCACCATACGCATGGAATATTAATTCGTCAAAATTTTTATAAGGATCTTTTCCCATATCGTATGTATATTTAATGACATAAGTTTTTTCCCCTTCACCTACATACTTATTGGCACTACCAATTTTAATTCTTGCTTTTCTTTTAACTGTATCTAAACTATAAGGATCTCCTACTGCACGATAATTAGATATTGTTGCCTTTCTTTTTATCGTATCTCCATCTTGACCTGTATATTGCAGCCATAAAGGGGTAAATTTATATATACCATGATGATAAGATTCATACCAATCAACGGTAATTTTTTCAGTAACTTCAACTTTATTGTCTTCTTTTACATCTAATAAAACATTATAAGCAGAAATTGTAAAACCATCCGCTAGTTTTTCAGTGCCTGCATCATCCCCAAAATATGATTCAAGCCCTGTTATAATAACACCTAGAATCATAAAGGCTAAGTAGCCAACCCAAAAGAATCCAAATAATTTTCCTATAAAATTTCCACTCTTGTGAGATTTTTTTGCCATTATATTTTTACCTTTACACTTTCTCTTTCTGATTCATTTGCTTCAAACATAGCTTTTGATTTATACCCTAATATTTTTGCAACAATATTACTTGGGATCATTTCAACTTTGTTATTATAATTTCTAACTACTGCATTATAATACTTTCTTGACTCTGCAATTTCATCTTCAATTTTACTTAATGATTGTTGTAAACTTAAAAAGTTTTCATTTGCTTTCAAATCTGGATATGCTTCAGCTAGTGCCATTAATTTTGTAATGCCACCTGTTATTTGCTCATTCGTTTTAAGCTTTTGTTCATCAGATAAATTATCATAAGATTTTACACTATTTCTAATCTCAACTATTTCTTTTAATGTATCTTTTTCATGTTTCGCATAACCTTTAACAGTTTCTACTATATTAGGAATCAAATCCCATCTCTTTTTTAAATAGACATCCATGGTTGCAAAACTTTCTTTTACCATGTTTTTCAATTTAACTAATTTGTTAAATGTGATAAAAAAATAAAATACAATTACTAAAACAACCCCTATTATAATCCATAAAATATAATTCATATATACTTCTCCTATTATGATTATAACCTTCCCCTCGAAGTAAAGTCAATCAAAATGGACATTGTATAGTTTTTAAACAATTCTTTAATAGTTTATTTTATCAAAATATTGATTAAGAGTAGAAAAGGATATCTAGATTCAGTACATAAAAATTATTTGTATAAAATTTCACCAATTTATCACACAACAAAAAAGGAAGACAACTTTTTATTGCTATCTTCCTAAATTAACAATATTAAATTTTTTCGTAAGTTGCTATGTATTTACCTGTAAGATAATCTTTGTCCCCTAATCCATTTTCGACAAGTCTTCTTGAAGAGATTAATTCCCATCCAACAAATTTATATCCAGGTTTTGCAGCAGGTGCAGTAACTGTGATTTCGGTTATATTGGCACGTCTTCCTACTAACATTGTAGATACTTGTTTACCGTTAGAATCAGTAAATCCTTCACATTTGTCTGAATCACATTCTAATTCTACAAACCAAATATGACCACTATCACCACAATAATCTTGCGTACAATGAATTGTTAAATTTTTGTTTGTACTATAAAAGTGGAATTCCACTTTTTTCTTTGCAGCTTCTTCTTTTATTTCTTCCTCTTGTTTTTTAGTTTTTTCGTTTATTTGTTCTAACAATTCTGGATAATTATTAAGATCAAATTTTGAACCTTGTTCTTCTTCTTTTTTGTTTTCAGAAGTATTATTTGCTGTAGTTGCATTATTTGCAGTTTTATTAGATGATGTAAGTGGCTCGCTTTCTACTTTTGTTTCGGCAGCCTCTTTAGAAGCTTCCTCTGCTTCTTTTCTTATTCTTTCAGCTTCAGCAGCTTTCAAAGCTTGTTCTGCTTCTGCATCTTTTCTTTTTTGTTCTGCAATTTTAGCGTCTTCTTCTGCTTTTTTAGCTTTTGCTTCGGCTTCTTCCTTTGCTTTTAAAGCTTGTTGTGCTTGTTCTTCGGCCTCTTTAATCTTAGCGTTTAAGGAAGCTTTCTCATCTTCTGTTTTAGCACTTTCTAATGCCTTTTTAGCTTCTGTTACAGTTGCTTCAGCATTTTTAATTGTTTCTTCAGCATTTGTAATTTCTTTTTTCGCTTCTTCTTTAACAGCTTCAACCTTTTTTTCTTCTTCTTTAGCAGCTTCTACTTTTTCATTTGCATCGATTACTAGTTTTTCTGCTTCAGTAAGAGCTGTTTTAGCATCTGAAATTATTTCTTCAGAATTTTCTTTTTCTGCATAATTTAATGCTTTTTGGTTGCTTATTTCATTAAAGAAACTTTTATTGCTTATAACCTTTGAAGTAATCACAGCTCCCGTAACAGCACCAGTAGTTACAACAATAGGTAAAATAACTTTGACTATTCCTTTTTTCATTTTAACCCTCCATATATAATATATTTGATAAAAACAAGAAATTTCCTGCTTTATCGCCCTTAATATATCGTATTTTAAGCAAAATGTAAAGGACTTTTTTATTTTAGAAAAAAGAAATGCCTATATAACATTTCTTTTCAATTTAAAGTAACCTATCTTCTTTGACCTCTTTCAATAAGTCCACGGTTTGTAGCTTCATCAATAATGTAATATAATCGATCTTGCCAACGTTGCATTTCATCAAAATCATGATTTCTATAATAATAATTTCGAGCATTTTGGTGTCTAGTTAATTCTGTTAAAAGTTCTTCATCACTTAAACTCCAAATATCAACATATTTATCTTGTTCTGAAAAACCATGATTAGACTCTTCTTTTTTTTCATCAATTGTAGTATATTCACTGGGCCCTATATTATTATGTATCCAAGTTTGCTCATTTTTCTTATTAAGTAATTCATTTTCTTGATTATAATTAGGTACAGATTTATATAAATC
This sequence comes from uncultured Bacilli bacterium, assembly GCA_947628965.1. Lineage (GTDB taxonomy): Bacteria > Bacillota_I > Bacilli_A > RF39 > UBA660 > MGBC108787. Next base: position 34,275 of record CANRBV010000011.1, read on the forward strand.
ATCTCTTAATCCCATATTATTTCCCTCCTAATTTTATTTTAAACTACTCATTAAAGTTTTGCAAGTTCATTTGCAAAACTTTCTAAAAATAAAAGTTTTGCAAACGTAGCATCTTATCTTCTTTTTATTAATTTCTTAAGAACAAGCCCTAAAATAGTAAGCAAGATTAAAGAAATAGGAATCCATAGTAACCAACGATTGTCTTTCTTTGACTCTTCTACCTCCACTACAAAATTATCCTCTTCTTTTATTTCTTCCGCTATTTTTTCTTCTTCTCTTGTGATGTAAAGAATATAAGTACTAGAAGATTTATCTTCTGCTGTCACCTTTATACGAATTGTATTTTCTCCAATATCTAGCGCATACTCTTCTTTCCATTCTGCTTTAGAGGTCTTTTTTTCAGGTTCTACATTTAATTTAATTTTCTCTGTTTCATATGGAACAGTAAGAGTATAAGTAAAAACATCCTTTTGAAAGTTAATAGAAATGTTTAGAATTTCTAAAGTCTTTAAAAAGCTATTTGAATCTTTTTTTGTTGTTGTATTACTAGTAGAACTAGTACTTTTACTTGGAACTTTATCTAAATAAATAAAACCTGTTAGATAAATGCCAGATCCTGAACCAATTTCAAAACTTGTAGTTCTTTCTTGCTTTTCTGCTCCGACAACACCACCTTCAATAATTTGCATATAATCATCAAAAACCTCAAGAACATAGGCAACGTGCCCATAGCCATAAAAACCAGAATAAACGGCAATTGAATTATCACGAGGTTCTTCTCCTACTTCATATCCAGCATTCTTAGCACTCTTAAGCCAGTTCACGGCATTTCCCCAACCACCTGGCAAAGCAATTCCTAGCCTTTCATACACCTCTTGCCAAACCACTCTTGTACAAGGAACACTTTCTTCACCATTAAAAGTTTGCGTTTTTGGATAGGGATTCGTTGCAGCAAAAACAAATAAAGGACTAAATAAACATAGAACAAAAAATATAAGAATACTTTTTTTCATAACATCACCACTTATCACATGTTAAAGAATACTCTTCACAAATCTCTTTTGTTAATAATTTATCATAAGGACTATAAACTCCATAACCAGGTAATGTCACATAAATAGCCTCTTTAAATGTACTACCAATTTCACTATCTATACTTTTTTCACTAGCTTTTAATTCATCATTAATCTCATGATAAGCTGTATTACTTATTCTTAAATACTCATATTTGTAATCAATGCCATGCCCATCAATTACAGAGGTAAACTTAATTCCTTTTTTCTTTTCCTTTTCAATTTTTTGAACTACTGCTTTAGCTTTATTTTCTTTTTCACTATCAAAAGTAAATTTATTTTTAACCGCATCTAAAAAATCATCTAAACCTAAATCGATACCATCGCTATTTTTATCCTCATTCCAACCAATGGTAAGTTTTTTCTTACCAGCAAGTTCTGGAAAAACTTCTTCCAAATTGGTAATAAAATAATATCCCCCTGGTTGAGCATAATTTTCATAATGAATTGTAACAGAAATATAATCATTTAAATTAATCTTATCAATAGTAGAACTGCTCTTGCTACTTGTATTATTTGTTGAACTTGACGCACTTGAAGTCTCTTTATTTTCGCTCGTTGTTTCTTTAACTTGTTCTTTTTCCCAAGTTGCCTTTAACGTAATATTTTCGTTAATTATGGTATTAAAATCAAACTCTTCATCGTTATACATCCAAGAAACAAAACTATAACCATCTCTTTTAGGATTTTCTGGTTTTACAGCCGTATTACCATTGTCAACTTTTAAAGGACTAACTGGCTCTCCACCATTTGAATCAAATAGTACGGTATAAACTTGCTTTTCCTCTTCTTCTGGTTTAACCTCCTCTATTTCATAAATTGGTTCTGTAATTTCTTTACCTCTTTGATACAAAGAAAAGCAAAAGCCTGCTACAAGTAACACAATTAAAACAACACAACCTATAATAATCCACTTTTTATTTTTCATACAAACAACTTCCTTTTTCCTAATTCTAACATATTGTATTGAAAAATAAAATAAAGAGTTCTACTTTAAGATACTCTATTCAATTGAAAAAGTAAATTGCGTTCAAAGACAAAGAAGTGAAACTTAGTCTTTCATCAAATTTAGTCAAGGACGA